>NZ_BAAJPA010000009.1:0-224476 GCF_057552235.1 Kistimonas ophiarachnellae
GCTAACGAGAAATTAGCGGTCGGGGTTTTTGCTTTATGTGCCGTTATAATTTCCTCATTCCTCATTCCTCATTCCTCATTCCTCATTCCTCATTCCTCATTCCTCATTCCTCATTTTCTAAGTTGTTTCCTGATTTGCTGAATAGTCACTCATATTGGCCGGAAACAGCTCGCAGTGCTTAAACTCTCATGACGTTGTAAGCCACCTGCGGGCACTATATATTGTCCTGCAAAATAGTCAGGGCTAATACAATGCAGGATATCCTTACGCTTTTGCAGGATGGGCAGTTTCATTCCGGTGAAGAGTTGGGAAATGCACTGGGCATTAGTCGGGCTGCGGTGTGGAAACGTTTGAAGCAGCTGGAAAAGCAAGGGCTGACTCTGGATGCAGTAGCAGGAAAAGGCTATCGCCTGCCTCGTGATATTATTCTGCTGAATGGCGATCTGATTAACACATATATTGAGGAGTCAATCAGGTCACGAATTGGCCTTACAACCCTTCATTCTGCTTCTTCAACCAACGATACTGTTTTGATGCAACTGGCCAATCCAGAGCCTGTTCAGATCTGTGTTGCTGAGCACCAGACAGCAGGTCGTGGACGTCGAGGGCGCGCATGGATTAGCCCGCTAGGTGCCAATATCTATTTTTCCATGCTATGGCGCTTTGAGAGTGGTATGTCTGGGCTTGATGGATTGAGTCTTGTTGTCGGGCTCGCTGTTCTGAAAACCCTTGAGAACATTGGGGCAAGCGGTCTTTCACTCAAGTGGCCCAATGACCTTCTTTGTTCGGGAAAAAAACTGGCTGGTATCCTGCTTGAAATTAATGGTGATCCTAATGGTGAATGCCAGGTGGTTATTGGGATTGGTATTAATGTCAGGCTGACTCAGGACCAGTTAAGCGAAATCTCACAGCCTGCGATTGATTTATGCAGTGTGTTAGGCATGGCCGTTGATAAGAATCGTGTGGTTGGTGGGCTGATTGGGCAGCTGGTCAGCTTTCTCGATATTTTTCAGGAAAAAGGATTTACGCCTTTTCGTGAAGAGTGGCAGAGGTACGATGCTTATGCTGGTCAAGAGGTTCGCTTGATCACCGGTTTGAGGGAAATCACGGGCATTGCTGCAGGTGTCAGTGAGAATGGTGCTTTGTTATTAAATCACGATGGCGAGAAGCGCGCTTACGCCGGAGGGGAAGTCTCATTACGACCTTATGAACATTCTTGATCTTGATTGTGGTAATACGCGTCTCAAATGGCGTCTGATACGTGAGGGTGAGCTCAGGCAGTCAGGTGCTGTGGATAATACTGGTTGTTGTACCTCCATGCTGCGACAGATTGCGGATGTATTGTGCGATCAGCCTGCAAGGTGTCGTATGTCTTCTGTGCGCGCACAGGAGATTAATGACGTTATCGAGACAACTGTTTTTGATATCTGGGATATCAAGGTAGAACGGCCGGTTAAGCAGGAATATTTGGGTGGTGTTCGGCTGATCGGTGTTGATCCGGCAATGTATGGGGAAGATCGCTGGCTTGGTTTGTTGGCGGCTCGAGCTGCGATCCCTGCACGACCGTTAGTGGTTGTGGATAGTGGGACGGCATTGACGCTGGATATTATTGATGCAAATGGCGCTTTCAAGGGTGGCTTGATCGTGCCGGGCATTAGCCTGATGTTGAAATCCATGGCCGATAATGCCGATAGATTGCTGATTCCGGAGCAACGCCACTTTCGCCGTGGCTTGGGTTTGAAAACGGTAGAAGCCATGCAGTTTGGTGTCGCCTCTATGGCGGCTGCGCTGATTGAAAAAGAGTACGAGTTTCTGGGTGAAAGAGCCGCCGTTGTGATTGGTGGTGGTGATGCAACGGTATTGGCAGAGCTGGTCACTATTCCTGTATTGCATTTGCCTGATTTGGTTTTTGAGGGGTTGGCAATCGCACTACCATAAATAAAAAAGAACACACGAATATGATAAAAATGATGCGCTGGGTGTTTCTGATTCTGGTAATGGCTAATGGCGGGGTGTTTGCCTATGGCTGGTATGAGCGTTCTCAGGAAAAGTATGTTTTGTCTGAGACCGGCAGTGAGCGCCTGGAGAGAGGGGCGGGAATTACGCTGGTTGCCGAGGCTGATCCGGAAGTCTTGATATCACGAATAGTAGAAGAGCCGATATTGCCACTGCCTGCGGGTCAGCCAGCGGTGGCTGGTCTTTGTACGCAAATCGGACCTTTCCGCGCTGCGGATACGGCTGATCAGGCCATGCAGCAATTGTTGTCTTCAGGGATATCTGCCCAGTCCAAAGCGCTAAAGATTCGTCATGGCGAAGATTTCTGGGTTTTGATACCTGCAATGTCCGGACGTGATGCCTCCCTGGGTTGGTTGAGGGAGTTGGATGCCCAGGGCGTGGATGCCTATCTGATTACCGAAGGGGATTATTCCGGCGGGATATCGCTGGGATTGTTTTCGCAAGGAGAATTAGCGGCCGCATTGCAGAAACGTATCGCAAATCGTGGCTATGGTGTGCAGATGGAAGAGATCCCGCGCTTTCGTGAAGAGCACTGGTTGGAAATCAGCCAGGACGACACTGAATTAATGAGCGATGCATTGTGGGAGGTCTTGCAGCAACGATACGGGTTTGCCGAGAAACACGAAAATTTATGCGGCTCCAGTATTGCATCCACCCATGAGATTCCATAGAATGCGCCTCGCTTGCTGAGTTGGACGCCAACTTGTTCAAGCCTGACGGGAAGTTCGAAAGAGCGAAAACGAAGGGGTTGACAAAGAAAGCGCTCCGAATAAAATGGCGCAGCAAATTGTGGTGGGGTTCCCGAGTGGCCAAAGGGATCAGACTGTAAATCTGACGCGAAAGCTTCGAAGGTTCGAATCCTTCCCCCACCACCAGAATTCTTTTAAAGTAGTAAGTCGCCAAGGGCGGCTTTTTACTTGGGTTCGCGGGTATAGTTCAACGGTAGAACCTCAGCCTTCCAAGCTGATGATGCGGGTTCGATTCCCGCTACCCGCTCCAGCTTTGCTTTGTTCTGATTTAAGCTCATATAGCTCAGTCGGTAGAGCGCGTCCTTGGTAAGGACGAGGTCACCAGTTCAAATCTGGTTATGAGCTCCATGATTTAGGGGGCAGATATGTATATATCTGCCCCTTATTTCTGTATCGGGTATTGGTGTTCTTTCTGGGAGCGTTACCATGGCAAAAGAAAAGTTTGAACGTAATAAGCCGCACGTAAACGTCGGCACCATCGGTCACGTTGACCACGGTAAAACGACTCTGACTGCTGCTCTGACTCGCGTCTGTGCAGAAGTCTGGGGCGGTACTGCCAAGGCTTTCGACCAGATCGATAACGCGCCTGAAGAGCGTGAGCGTGGTATCACCATCTCTACTGCACACGTAGAATACGATTCTCCGAACCGTCACTACGCGCACGTAGACTGCCCCGGACACGCTGACTATGTTAAGAACATGATCACCGGTGCTGCCCAGATGGACGGCGCTATCCTGGTATGTTCCGCTGCTGACGGCCCCATGCCTCAGACTCGTGAGCACATCCTGCTGTCTCGTCAGGTCGGTGTTCCTTACATCGTTGTCTTCCTGAACAAGGCTGACATGGTTGACGATGAAGAGCTGCTGGAACTGGTAGAAATGGAAGTTCGTGAGCTGCTGGACACTTACGAATTCCCGGGTGACGACACTCCGATCGTTATCGGTTCTGCCCTGATGGCTCTGAATGGTGAAGACGCCAACGAAATGGGTACTACCGCTGTTAAGAAGCTGGTAGAAACTCTGGATGAGTACATCCCTGAGCCTGAGCGTGCCATCGACCAGCCTTTCCTGATGCCGATTGAAGACGTATTCTCCATCGCTGGCCGCGGTACCGTTGTTACCGGTCGTGTTGAGCGTGGTATCGTCAAGGTTGGTGAAGAAATCGAAATCATCGGTATCAAAGACACCACCAAGACCACCGTTACCGGCGTAGAAATGTTCCGCAAGTTGCTGGACGAAGGCCGTGCTGGTGAGAACGTTGGCTGTCTGCTGCGTGGTACCAAGCGTGAAGACGTAGAGCGTGGTCAGGTACTGGCTAAGCCCGGTTCTATCACTCCTCACACCCAGTTCACGTCAGAAATTTATGTTCTGTCCAAGGATGAAGGTGGTCGTCATACTCCTTTCTTCAAGGGCTACCGTCCTCAGTTCTACTTCCGTACTACTGACGTGACCGGTTCCTGCGAACTGCCAGAAGGCGTTGAAATGGTAATGCCTGGTGATAACGTTCAGATGACTGTAACTCTGATCGCTCCTATCGCCATGGAAGAAGGTCTGCGCTTCGCGATTCGTGAAGGTGGCCGTACTGTTGGCGCCGGTGTTGTTGCCAAGATTATTGCGTAATTAAGGCTGTTCAAGGGCTCCTGGGTCATGTAATATACAGCGCCCGGAGCTCTTGAGCGCCAGAAAGTATTTAGGCCAGTAGTTCAATTGGTAGAGCACCGGTCTCCAAAACCGGGGGTTGGGGGTTCGATTCCCTCCTGGCCTGCCAGCTTCCCTTCTTGGGTAACCTGATCTGATAGAGATGTCTTGATGAGTGGTAAAGCCGACGTTGAAAGTGTAAATAGCTTCGACGGCCTGAAATGGGCTGTGGTTGCCTTATTGGTGGTTGTAGGTGTCGGTGGGAACTATTACTTCTCAGCAGAGTCATTACTATATCGTGTAATCGGTCTTGTTGCTCTGGGGGTTGTAGCGGCTGTTGTGGCTTTCCAGACGGACAAAGGCCGGGTGTTCTGGGAGCTGCTCAAGGATGCCAAGGCTGAGGTCAGGAAGGTTGTCTGGCCGACGCGGCAGGAAACTGTTCAGACGACGCTTGTTGTAGTTGCGGTCGTTTTGATTATGGGTCTTGTGCTTTGGGGTCTTGACTCTTTGCTGGGCTGGCTTGTCAGTAGCCTGATTGGATAAGGACTGAAAGATGGCTAAGCGTTGGTATGTTGTGCATGCTTATTCCGGCTTTGAAAAGCATGTAATGCGCTCTCTCAAGGAGCGTGTAAAGCTGCATCAGATGGAAGATCTGTTTGGCGAGATTCTGGTTCCCACTGAAGAAGTGGTTGAGATCAAGAATGGCCAGAAGCGCAGAAGTGAGCGCAAGTTCTTCCCCGGTTATGTGCTTGTTCAGATGGAAATGAATGAGGATAGCTGGCATCTGATCAAAGATACGCCCAGGGTTCTCGGCTTTATTGGTGGCACGGCAGACAAGCCTGCACCCATTACTCAAAAAGAAGCCGATGCGATTCTTCAGCGTGTTCAGGAAGGGGTTGATAAGCCCAAGCCGAAGACGTTGTTTGAGCCCGGTGAAATGGTTCGCGTTATTGATGGTCCCTTCGCTGATTTCAATGGTGTTGTGGAAGAAGTCAATTACGAGAAGAGTCGCCTTCAGGTGGCTGTCATGATTTTCGGTCGTTCAACGCCGGTCGAGCTGGAGTTTGGTCAGGTCGAAAAAGGTTGATCGTGTTTCTTTAGTCCCTGCGCTGCCCTGGGCAGTGTGGGGATTTTATTTTCAGGTGTTTTTGTTGCCTGAAAAATTAGTGTACGGGGAGCTGTCACCTTCGCGTGATGGCGATTGACCCGCAACGAGGTTGAAATGGCTAAGAAAGTAGAAGCTTATATTAAGCTCCAGGTTGCCGCTGGTCAGGCAAACCCAAGTCCGCCTGTTGGTCCTGCGCTGGGTCAGCACGGTGTCAACATCATGGAGTTCTGTAAGGCCTTTAACGCCAAGACCCAGAGTCTTGAGCCGGGCATGCCGACTCCTGTTGTTATCACTGTTTACAGTGATCGCAGCTTCACCTTCGAAACCAAGACTCCGCCGGCTGCTGTTCTGCTGAAGAAAGCGCTGAAGCTGAAGAAGGGCTCCGGTCGTCCTAACACTGAAAAGGTTGGCACCGTGACTCGCGAGCAGCTGCTGGAAATCGCCAAGATCAAAGAGCCTGATCTGACTGCAGCTGACGAAGACGCTGCTATCCGCACCATCGCTGGAAGTGCCCGCAGCATGGGCCTGAACGTGGAGGGTGTGTAATGGCCAAGATGACCAAGCGTGCAAAGCTGATTGCTGAGAAAGTTGACAGCACCAAAATCTACGGTTTTGAAGATGCTGCCAACCTGCTGAAGGATCTGCCGGCTGCCAAGTTCAAAGAGTCTATCGACGTTGCTGTGAACCTGGGTGTTGATCCTCGTAAATCTGACCAGGTTGTTCGTGGCTCTACCGTACTGCCTAACGGTACTGGTAAAGACGTTCGCGTCGCTGTCTTCACTCAGGGTGCTAACGCTGATGCGGCCCGTGAAGCGGGTGCAGAGCTGGTTGGTATGGAAGATCTGGCAGAACAGATCAAAGCGGGCGAAATGAACTTTGACGTTGTTATTGCTTCTCCGGATGCGATGCGCGTTGTTGGCCAGTTGGGTCAGGTTCTGGGTCCTCGTGGTCTGATGCCTAACCCGAAAGTAGGTACTGTGACGCCTAACGTTGCTGAAGCGGTTAAAAACGCCAAGGCGGGTCAGGTTCGCTACCGTACCGACAAGAACGGTATTATTCACGCTTCTGTCGGCAAGATCGACTTCGAAGCGGGCTCCCTGAAGCAGAACGTTGAAGCGCTGCTGGTTGATCTGAAGAAGCTGAAGCCTTCTTCCGCCAAGGGTGTCTATGTCAAGAAGGTGACCCTGTCTTCTACTATGGGTCCCGGTCTGGCCATCGATCAGGCTAGCCTTGACTTCTAATTTGAGTGTTGCAGCAGGTTTCTGATCTGTTGCATCGGCTCTACAGTCTTTGGGGTCCTCGTATAGCGGGGGCCGTCAAAGATCGCAGGTGCGGATGACCGATTTTTGTGTTGTTTGCTTAATGTCCTGCGTAGACGGTGAACTGATTGCATTGCAATTAACCCATCACCGTATTTAGGGAGTGTCTTCCCCTGGTTGGAAGGTGCTCTGTTCTATAGAGAATTGGAGTAAAGCCAATGGCGTTAGGTCTCGAAGACAAGAAGGCGATTGTCGCCGAAGTCAGCGAGGTTGCCCAAAGCGCTCTGTCGGCTGTAATCGCGGACTACCGTGGTCTGACTGTTGACCAGATGACCTCTCTGCGCAAGCAGGCTCGTGAGGGTGGCGTATACCTGAAGGTTGTACGTAATACCCTAGCTCGCCGCGCAGTAGAAGGCACCGAATACGAGTGCCTGAAAGAGGCTCTGATTGGTCCTACAGTTCTGGCGTTTTCCCAGGAAGATCCAGGTTCAGCAGCTCGTCTGCTCAAGGATTTTGCCAAGGATAACAAAGAGCTGGAAGTCAAGGCTCTGTCCATCGGAGGTCAACTGCTCGGCGCTGAGCAGATTGATGTCCTGGCCAAGATGCCTACTCTGGACCAGGCTCGCGCGATGCTGATGAGCGTAATGATTGCACCGGTAACCAAGCTGACCAGAACTCTGAACGAGTTCCCAGCACGTATTACCCGTGTAATGGCAGCTGTTGCCGACCAGAAGAAAGCCGCCTGATCCTGTTGATCGGCTGGTTTTTAGTTAAAGAATTTTTGGTTTTACCATACAGAATTTTTGGAGTTAAAAATGGCTCTGTCTAAAGACGATATCCTGAATGCCATCGCTGAAATGAGCGTAATGGAAGTAGTTGAGCTGGTTGAAGCTATGGAAGAGAAGTTCGGTGTCAGCGCTCAAGCCGCTGTAGCCGTTGCTGCTCCTGCTGCTGGCGAAGCTGCTGCTGCTGAAGAGAAGACTGAGTTCGACGTAATCCTGACTGCCGCTGGTGACAAGAAAGTTAACGTCATCAAGGTTGTCCGTGGCGCTACCGGTCTGGGCCTGAAAGAAGCCAAGGCACTGGTAGACGGCGCTCCTGCTCCTCTGAAGGAAGGCGCTACCAAGGAAGAAGCTGAAGCTCTGAAGAAAGAGCTGGAAGAAGCTGGCGCTTCTGTAGAAATCAAGTAATTTCAGCATTGCTTTTTTTCAGGCTTGTTGCATAATAGGCCGAATGGCTGGTGTCCAAGGGCACCGGCCTTTTTCCGTTGTATGAGCTATAACTTTTATGCCCGTATGATTCGGCCTGATAGAACGTTATGGTTTATAGAAGGATGGTTATCACCAAACGGTGACAATAAGAGAGGCTACCCGCCCTCAAGGGCTGTCGTGACTCCGAAGCCGGTGATCAACGACACAACCGCAGGTGACCTAGCTGGGGAATGCTGATGGCTTACTCGTATACAGAGAAAAAACGTATCCGCAAGGACTTCGGTAAATTGCCGCACGTCATGGATGTGCCGTATTTGCTTGCAATTCAGCTGGATTCCTATCAAAAACTCTTGCAGTCAGGCAGAGGCACTGAAGCGAGAGATGATATCGGTTTGCACGCGGCTTTCAAGTCCGTCTTTCCGATTGTCAGCTATTCTGGCAATGCAGCCCTGGAATATGTTGGCTACCGTCTGGGTAATCCTGCCTTTGACGTCAAGGAATGTCAGCTACGCGGAATTACTTACGCAGTCCCCCTGCGTGTAAAGGTTCGCCTGATTATTTATGACAAGGAAAGCGCCAACAAGGCGATCAAGGACATCAAGGAACAGGAAGTCTACATGGGCGAAATTCCGCTCATGACTGACAACGGTACCTTCGTAATCAATGGTACCGAGCGTGTTATTGTTTCCCAGCTGCATCGCTCCCCCGGTGTGTTCTTCGATCACGACCGTGGTAAGACACATTCCTCCGGTAAGCTGCTGTACTCCGCGCGGGTGATTCCTTACCGTGGTTCATGGCTGGACTTCGAATTTGATCCCAAGGATCTGCTCTTCGTTCGTATCGACCGTCGCCGGAAGCTTCCTGCAACGATCCTGCTGCGTGCTCTGGACTTCACCTCTGAGCAGATTCTGGGTGCGTTCTTTGAGACAAACTTCTACAAGATCTCCAGCAATGGCGTTTCTTTCGAGCTGATTCCCGAGCGTCTGCGTGGTGAAGCAGCCAGCTTTGACATCAAGGACCAGGACGGCAATGTCGTGGTTGAGCTGGGCCGTCGTGTAACGGCACGTCATATCCGTCAGCTGCAGAAAGCCAATATCAAAGAGATTGAGGCGCCGGTCGAGTACGTGCTCGGCAAGGTGCTGGCCAAGCCGGTTATCCACAAGACAACCGGTGAAATCATTGCGGAATGTAATACCGAAATTACGCTTGAGCTGTATGAGAAGTTCCTTGCGGCTTCCGCCAAGGAAATTGAGGTTATCTACACCAACGAGCTGGATTGTGGTTCCTACGTTTCCGACACACTGAGAGCCGATACCACCACTAACCGTATCGAAGCGCTGGTAGAAATCTACCGCATGATGCGCCCTGGTGAGCCGCCAACCAAGGAAGCCGCCGAGCAGCTGTTCCAGAACCTGTTCTTTACCGCTGAGCGTTATGACCTGTCTGCCGTTGGTCGTATGAAGTTCAACCGCCGTATGGCGCGTGAAAGCGATGAAGGTTCCGGCGTGCTCGATAACCAGGACATCATCGATGTGATGCGTACCCTGGTTGATATTCGTAACGGTCACGGTATCTGTGACGATATCGATCACCTGGGTAACCGTCGTGTCCGTTCTGTCGGTGAAATGGCAGAGAACCAGTTCCGTGTTGGTCTGGTGCGTGTTGAGCGTGCGGTCCGTGAGCGTCTGTCCATGGCCGAAAGCGAAGGCCTGATGCCGCAGGATCTGATCAACGCCAAGCCGGTTGCTGCTGCGATCAAGGAATTCTTCGGTTCCAGCCAGCTGTCCCAGTTCATGGACCAGAACAACCCGCTGTCCGAGATCACGCACAAGCGTCGTGTCTCTGCATTGGGCCCGGGTGGTTTGACCCGTGAGCGTGCCGGCTTCGAGGTTCGAGACGTGCATCCGACCCACTACGGTCGTGTATGTCCTATCGAGACCCCTGAAGGTCCGAACATCGGTCTGATCAACTCGCTGGCAACCTATGCCCGGACTAACGACTACGGTTTCCTAGAGTCTCCGTACCGTAAAGTTATTGATGGTCAGGTAACCGATCAAATCGAATACCTGTCTGCGATTGAAGAAGGTGAATTCGTTATCGCACAGGCCAGTGCGGTGCTGGACGAAAACAACCGTCTGAGCGAAGAGCTGGTTAACGTTCGTTATCGCAACGAATTTACCCTGATGGGACCCGAACAGGTCAACTTCATGGATGTATCACCGCGTCAGGTGGTATCCGTGGCTGCGTCCCTGATTCCGTTCCTCGAGCACGATGACGCGAACCGAGCCCTGATGGGATCGAACATGCAACGTCAGGCCGTTCCGACCCTGCGCGCAGACAAGCCGCTGGTTGGTACCGGTATGGAGCGTAACGTTGCCCGTGACTCCGGTGTTTGTGTCGTTGCCAAGCGTGGCGGTGTGGTTGACAGTGTGGATGCTTCCCGGATCGTTATCCGTGTTGAAGAATCCGAGCTGCTGGCGGGTGAAGCAGGCGTGGATATCTACGCGCTGACCAAATACACCCGTTCTAACCAGAACACCTGTATCAATCAGCGCTCACTGGTCAAGAAAGGGGATGTGATTGCACGTAATGATATCCTGGCAGATGGTCCTTCTGTCGATATCGGCGAGCTGGCCCTGGGTCAGAACATGCGCGTCGCGTTCATGCCCTGGAACGGTTACAACTTCGAGGACTCCATCCTGGTGTCTGAGCGGGTTGTACAGGAAGACCGTTTCACCACGATCCACATTCAGGAACTGACCTGTGTGGCTCGTGACACCAAGCTGGGTTCCGAAGAAATCACTGCGGATATTCCCAACGTGGGTGAGTCTGCCCTGAACAAGCTGGATGAAGCCGGTATTGTTTACGTGGGTGCAGAAGTTGAAGCAGGCGACATTCTGGTAGGTAAGGTGACACCGAAGGGTGAAACCCAGCTGACTCCGGAAGAAAAACTGCTGCGCGCCATCTTCGGTGAAAAGGCGTCTGACGTTAAGGATACCTCACTGCGTGTTCCCACCAGTGTTAAAGGTACCGTTATCGACGTACAGGTCTTCACTCGTGATGGTGTGGAGAAGGATTCCCGTGCGCTGTCTATCGAAAAAGAGCAGCTCGACGAAATCCGTAAGGACTTGAACGAAGAGTTCCGTATCGTTGAATTCGATACCTTTGCCCGTCTGCGCAATGCGCTGGTTGGTCAGAAGGCGGATCGCGGTCCTGCCCTGGCCAAGGGTGACAGTATTTCTGACGAGTACCTGAACGGCCTGGAACACGACCAGTGGTTCAAGCTGGTTATGGCTGACGAGTCTCTGAACGAACAGCTGGATAACGCCCGCAAGCAGTTGACTGAATTGCGCGCGCAGCTGGATGAGCGTTTCGAAGACAAGAAGAAAAAGCTGCAGACCAGTGATGACATGGCGCCTGGCGTTCTGAAGATCGTCAAGGTTTACCTGGCCATCAAGCGTCGCATCCAGCCGGGTGACAAGATGGCGGGTCGTCACGGTAACAAGGGTGTTATCTCCATCATCATGCCGGTAGAAGATATGCCGTATGATGAGAACGGTAACCCGGTTGATATCGTTCTGAACCCGCTGGGTGTACCGTCGCGGATGAACGTTGGTCAGGTGCTGGAAACCCACCTGGGTGCAGCGGCCAAAGGGCTGGGCGTGAAGATCAATCGTATGATTGAAGCGCAGCAGGCTGTGGCTGATATCCGTAAGTTCCTGGATCAGGTCTACAACGGTGTAGCGGGTCGTGCGAACAAGGTTGACCTGGACAGCTTCTCTGATCAGGAGATCATGGAGCTGGCCCGCAACCTGCGTGGTGGTGTTCCGATGGCAACGGCCGTATTCGACGGTGCCAAGGAAGCCGAAATCAAGGAGCTGCTGCGTCTGGCAGACCTGAACGACAGCGGCCAGTGCACGCTGTTCGATGGTCGTACCGGTAACCAGTTTGAGCGTCAGGTAACCGTTGGTTACATGTACATGCTCAAGCTGAACCACCTGGTTGATGACAAGATGCATGCCCGTTCTACCGGTTCCTACTCGCTGGTTACCCAGCAGCCGCTGGGTGGTAAGGCGCAGTTTGGTGGTCAGCGATTCGGTGAGATGGAAGTGTGGGCGCTGGAAGCTTATGGCGCCGCGTACACGCTGCAGGAAATGCTCACCGTCAAATCGGATGACGTCGCCGGCCGTACCAAGATGTACAAAAACATTGTTGATGGCGATCACCGGATGGAAGCGGGTATGCCAGAGTCCTTTAATGTTCTGGTTAAGGAAATTCGTTCACTGGGCATCGATATCGAGCTCGAAACTGAATAATCAGGCTAAGGGGTTAACAGCGGCGGGTCACTGACCCGTCCGCTTCCGCGAGGAGAAGCGATGAAAGACTTGTTGAATCTGCTAAAAACCCAGGGACAGTCGGACGAGTTTGATGCCATTCGAATTTCACTGGCCTCTCCGGAACTGGTCCGTTCCTGGTCTTACGGTGAAGTAAAAAAGCCGGAAACCATTAACTACCGTACGTTCAAACCTGAGCGTGACGGTCTGTTCTGCGCCAAGATCTTTGGCCCAGTCAAGGACTATGAGTGCCTGTGCGGTAAGTACAAGCGCCTGAAGCACCGTGGTGTTATCTGTGAGAAGTGTGGCGTTGAAGTTGCGCTGTCCAAGGTGCGTCGTGACCGTATGGGTCACATCGAACTGGCCAGCCCGGTTGCCCACATCTGGTTCCTGAAGTCACTGCCCAGCCGGATCGGTCTGCTGCTGGACATGACCCTGCGTGACATCGAACGGGTTCTGTATTTTGAATCTTACGTCGTTATTGATCCGGGCATGACCACGCTGGATCGCGGTCAGCTGCTGAACGACGAAGAGTACTATGAAGCGCTGGAAGAATTCGGTGATGACTTCGACGCCCGCATGGGTGCTGAAGCCGTTCAGGCGTTGCTGAACGACATCGACCTGGAAGACGAAATCAACCAGCTGCGTGAAGAGATTCCCCAGACCAACAGCGAAACCAAGCTGAAGAAGCTGGCCAAGCGTCTGAAGCTGCTGGAAGCCTTCTACAACTCCGGTAACCGTCCGGAGTGGATGATCATGAAGGTACTGCCGGTTCTGCCGCCGGATCTGCGTCCGCTGGTACCGCTGGATGGTGGTCGTTTCGCGACCTCTGACCTGAACGATCTGTATCGTCGGGTGATTAACCGGAACAACCGTCTGAAGCGTCTGCTTGAGCTGAACGCCCCTGATATCATCGTCCGTAACGAAAAGCGGATGCTGCAGGAGTCCGTGGATGCGCTGCTGGATAACGGTCGCCGTGGTCGTGCGATCACCGGCTCCAACAAGCGTCCGCTGAAGTCTCTGGCAGACATGATCAAGGGTAAGCAGGGTCGTTTCCGTCAGAACCTGCTGGGTAAGCGTGTTGACTACTCTGGTCGTTCTGTAATTACCGTGGGTCCGTCCCTGCGTCTGCATCAGTGCGGTCTGCCTAAGAAGATGGCGCTTGAACTGTTCAAGCCCTTCATTTTTGGCAAGCTGGAGCACCGCGGACTGGCGACAACCATTAAAGCCGCCAAGAAGATGGTGGAGCGGGAAGAGCCGGTCGTATGGGATATCCTGGATGAAGTTATCCGTGAGCATCCTGTACTGCTGAACCGTGCACCGACACTGCACCGTCTGGGTATTCAGGCATTCGAGCCGGTACTGATTGAAGGCAAGGCGATCCAGCTGCATCCGCTGGTCTGTGCTGCCTACAACGCCGACTTTGACGGTGACCAGATGGCTGTTCACGTACCGCTGACGCTGGAAGCCCAGCTGGAAGCGCGTGCGCTGATGATGTCCACCAACAACATTCTGGCGCCGGCCAGTGGTGAGCCTATCATCGTTCCTTCTCAGGACGTGGTACTGGGTCTCTACTACATCACCCGTGATCGCATCAATGCGAAGGGTGAAGGCATGATGTTCGCCGACATCAAGGAAGCCCTGCGGGCTTACCGTGTTGGCGCGGCGGACCTGCATGCGAAGGTGAAGGTTCGTATTTCCGAAGCGCTCAAGAATGCGCAGGGTGAGCTTGAGTCTCGTCGCTTTATCGCTGACACCACCATCGGTCGTGTACTGCTGTGGGATATCGTTCCTGACGGCCTGCCGTTCGAACTGGTTAACCAGGCGATGAAGAAGCGTTCCATCTCTGGCCTGCTGAACGCCTGCTACCGTCGTGTGGGTCTGAAAGAGACCGTGATCTTTGCTGACCAGATGATGTACCTGGGCTTCCAGTATGCAACGGTTTCCGGTGCATCCATCGGTGTTAACGATTTCGTTATCCCGGATGAGAAGGTCAACATCATCGACGAAGCGCACAATGAAGTGCGTGAAATTGAAAACCAGTTTGCTTCCGGTCTGGTAACCCAGGGCGAAAAGTACAACAAGGTTATCGATATCTGGTCCCGTGCCAACGAGGTGCTGGCCAAGCGGATGATGGAAAACCTCAAGACCGACAAGGTCATCGACCGTGAAGGTAAAGAGGTAGACCAGGAATCCTTCAACAGCGTCTACATGATGGCTGACTCCGGTGCCCGGGGTAGTGCGGCGCAGATTCGTCAGCTGGCCGGTATGCGTGGTCTGATGGCGAAGCCGGACGGTTCCATCATCGAAACGCCGATCACCGCGAACTTCCGTGAGGGTCTGAACGTACTGCAGTACTTCATCTCGACCCACGGTGCTCGTAAGGGTCTGGCGGATACGGCATTGAAGACGGCGAACTCCGGTTACCTGACTCGTCGTCTGGTCGATGTTGCTCAAGACCTGGTGGTCACAGAGCATGATTGCGGAACCAGTCGCGGCATTCTGATGACGCCTCATATTGAGGGTGGTGACGTTGTTGAGCCGCTGGGTGAGCGTATTCTAGGCCGTGTAGTGGCGGAAGATGTCTACACGCCAGGCACAGATGATATTGCTGTCAGTGCTGGCACCTTGATTGATGAGCAGTGGGTTCGCAAGCTGGAAGAGCTGAACGTTGATGAAGTTCTGGTTCGTTCCTCCATTTCCTGTGAAACCCGTTACGGTGTGTGCTCCAACTGCTATGGTCGTGACTTGGGTCGTGGTCACCTGGTTAACGTGGGTGAGGCTGTCGGTGTTATCGCAGCTCAGTCGATCGGTGAGCCGGGTACCCAGCTGACGATGCGTACCTTCCACATCGGTGGTGCGGCATCGCGGAACGCTGCGCAGGATAATATTACTGTCAAGAGCGAAGGCACCGTTCGTCTCCAGAACCTGAAGTTCGTTGAGCGGACAAATGGCAACCTGGTTGCGGTAAGCCGTTCCGGCCAGCTGGCGGTGGCAGATAAGTTTGGTCGTGAGCGTGAGCGTTACAAGCTGCCTTACGGTGCGGTGCTGTCCGTGAAGGATGGGGATGCCGTAGAAGCCGGCGCGATTGTTGCCAAGTGGGATCCGCATACGCACCCGATCGTGACGGAAGTTGCCGGTAAGGTGAAATTCTTCGGTATGGAAGATGGTATTACCATCAAGAAGCAGACGGATGTAATTACCGGGCTGTCCAGTATCGAGGTTCTGGATCCGAAGGATCGTCCGTCTGCCGGTAAGGATCTGCGTCCCGCGATCCAGCTGGTTGATGAGAACGGCAATGAGCTGATGATGGCGAATACCAACATCCCGGCGCAGTACTTCCTGCCGGCTAACTCATTGCTGAGCCTGAAGGACTGCGTGAACGTGGAGGTGGGTGACATCATTGCCCGTATTCCGCAGCAGTCCAGTGGTAACCGGGATATCACCGGTGGTCTGCCCCGGGTTGCCGACCTGTTCGAAGCCCGTAAGCCGAAAGAGCCTGCCATCCTGGCGGAAATCTCCGGTACCATCGGCTTCGGTAAGGAGACTAAGGGTAAGAAGCGTCTGGTCATTACTCCGACTGACGGTAGCGATCCGTACGAGGAGCTGATTCCGAAGTGGCGCCACCTGAACGTGTTCGAAGGTGAGCAGGTTACCAAGGGTGAAGTTGTCTCTGACGGTCCGACCAACCCGCACGACGTTTTACGACTGCTGGGCGTAGGTGAGCTGGCGAAGTACATCGTCAACGAGATCCAGGATGTTTACCGTCTGCAGGGCGTTAAGATTAACGACAAGCACATTGAAACCATTCTGCGCCAGATGCTGCGTAAGGTTGAAGTCTCCGATGCTGGAGATTCTGATCTGATTCGCGGTGAGCAGATGGAATACAACAAGGTGCTTGAGGTTAACGATACGCTGAATGGCGAGGACAAGTTCCCGGCGAAGTACGAGCGTGTCCTGCTGGGTATCACCAAGGCCTCTCTGGCGACTGAGTCGTTCATCTCCGCGGCTTCCTTCCAGGAAACCACGCGAGTACTGACTGAGGCGGCCGTGACCGGTAAGCGTGACTATCTGCGCGGTCTGAAAGAAAACGTGGTTGTGGGTCGACTGATTCCGGCGGGAACTGGTCTGACCTATCACAAGGACCGCAGAGAGAAGCTGGAACCTGTCGAGTTTGTGACACCGACTGTTTCTGCTTCTGAAGTCGAGCAGGCGCTGTCCGAAGCCTTGAATTCGGGTGATGCCTGATCGCACTGAGCAAGGGTTTGCCTGATCGGTAAGCCCTTGATGAGTCGACTGGGAAAACGGAGCCAAATGGCTCCGTTTTTTTTATTCAAATAGTGAATGAAAACAATCTTTATCCATCAAATCTGAATAACGCGGTTGCGTCGGAGCGCTATGGTCAGTTCAGTTGCTAGAGTGAAGTAAGTAGGCCGTGTAATAGCGTTCAGGTGTCCAGAGATGGGAAAGGATTTCTCAAGAAAATCTGCCGGTTTTACGATGGTAGAGCTGATGGTGAGTATGGGAATTATCATCATACTCGTGGCAGCGGCGGGTCCCGCCATATCCGACTGGGTACTCAAAAACCGTGTGGATTCAGAGGTTGCTTCTTTAAGGAGTGCGTTGGCTTATGCGCGTTCAGAAGCGCTGAGTCGTAATATGTGGGTCACTATCAGGGAGAATGGGGCGAGGGATGCAAGTAACCCCGTGTCCATGTGGAATAGTGGCTGGCAGCTTTTCACGGATCAGGATAATGATGGTTTTCTTGGGACGGGTGAGATGCTTCGGGCAAGGGTCACCAATATTGAGGATTTAACCATTGAGTGGGCAAATGATATCACCAGAATATCGTATGGGCCGCGTGGTGTGACCAATGGTGGTACACAAAATACCATTCGCTATTGTGTGTCCGGTGATACTGATCATGCTTTTGCCAAGGGGATAACGATCAATGCCATTGGTCGAACCCGTATTGTCAGAGGAGGTGATGTAGGGTGTTCACCCTGAATTACGGCCCCAGACGCCAGAGTGTTATTGGCAGACGGTAATGCCTGATGGTGTCGCCAAGACTTTCCCAGTATTGTTCATCTGAAGGTTTCTGCAGAATCAGCACAATGCCAGCCTTACGACCGGTCTTTAATGCGTAATGCAGTGACTGACCAATTGCCTCGCGCCATTTTCGGGCGAACTCCATTTCAATGGCATGGTTGCGGGTCAGGCAGTCAACGCGGGTGCCATCATCCTGCTCAACTTCCATTCGGCCGTCATAGCCTTCACACCAGACATCCTGATACCAGGATTCGTACTTTCCGATCCCTGATGCTAATGCGACAGGTGAATACAGGTTTTGTATCAATAAAAACAGAAGAATTCGAGGAATAGTGGTATAAAGCCGCTGTTTCTTCATTATTGTTTATAATCAATCCGTAGTTGTCCGGAGTGGGTGGCAGCATGTTAACGTGATTCTCAGCGTTTCCCCTGACGTGAAAGCCTGCGGCATTCCTTGACGCGGGCGGCTGGCCTATTTAAAATCCGGTGCCTTTTAGTGTGCCCTGCCTTTGTCTCTTGTCAAGGCTGCCTTTGGGCGCCGGTTTCCACAAAACCCTTTGTGAAAACCAGTGTCTGGCCGGTATCTACTGGTCAGGCTCGGGTCGCGATGCTTAATCCTCTGGGTGTCGTAACCTGTTTTGTATTAGAAACTTCGGAGAAATTGCTTAAATGGCAACCATTAACCAGTTGGTTCGCAAGCCGCGCAAGCGCAAGGTCAAAAAGACCGACGTGCCTGCTCTGCAGAGCTGCCCGCAGCGTCGTGGCGTTTGCACCCGTGTATACACCACTACCCCCAAGAAGCCTAACTCAGCCCTGCGTAAGGTTTGCCGTGTGCGCCTGACCAACGGCTTTGAAGTGACTTCCTACATCGGTGGTGAAGGTCACAACCTGCAGGAGCACAGTGTTGTGCTGATCCGTGGCGGTCGTGTAAAAGACTTGCCCGGTGTTCGTTACCACACCGTCCGCGGTACGCTGGACACCCAGGGTGTTAACGATCGTAAGCAGGGCCGTTCCAAGTACGGTACCAAGAAGCCCAAGTCCTGAGGCTTTTCTGTTCAGGGGAATTAATCGCCTGAATAGTTGTCATAGTTTTATCTATTAATCAGAGCATCTGGTTGATAAGAGTAAGGTCGAGTCGAAGGCTGATCTCGAAACAACCTGAAGACCAAGTTTGAGGACTTATCAATGCCTAGAAGACGAGTCGTAGCGAAACGCGATGTGTTGCCGGATCCGAAGTTCGGTAACAAGGTACTGACCAAATTCATTAACCACGTTATGGTCAGCGGCAAGAAGTCTGTCGCCGAGCGTATCGTGTATGGTGCGTTGGACAAGATCCAGGAGCGTACTAACAAGGACCCTCTCGAGGTGTTCGAAGCGGCCCTGGAATCCGTTGCACCGGTTGTCGAGGTTAAATCTCGTCGTGTTGGTGGTGCTACCTACCAGGTGCCCGTAGAAGTTCGTCCTGCGCGTCGTTCTGCCCTGGCCATGCGCTGGCTGGTAGACGCTGCACGTAAGCGTGGTGAGAAATCCATGGACCTGCGTCTGGCAGGTGAGCTGGTTGACGCGGCTGACAACAAAGGCGCCGCTGTCAAGAAGCGTGAAGACGTGCATCGTATGGCAGAAGCTAACAAGGCGTTCTCCCACTACCGTTTCTAAGATAATACAGAGGATTGTGTCGTGGCTCGTAAAACCCCGATTAGCCGATACCGTAACATTGGTATCTGCGCCCACGTAGACGCGGGTAAGACCACTACTACTGAGCGGATCCTGTTCTACACCGGTCTGAGCCATAAGATCGGTGAAGTACACGACGGTGCCGCTACCATGGACTGGATGGAGCAGGAGCAGGAGCGTGGTATTACTATCACTTCTGCGGCTACCACCTGTTTCTGGCGTGGTATGAATGCTCAGTTTGATGAGCATCGTGTCAACATCATCGATACTCCAGGACACGTTGACTTCACTATCGAAGTAGAACGTTCCCTGCGGGTTCTGGATGGTGCAGTTGTTGTTCTGTGTGGTTCCTCCGGTGTTCAGCCTCAGACTGAAACCGTATGGCGTCAGGCAAACAAGTACGAAGTACCGCGCATGGTATTCGTCAACAAGATGGACCGTACCGGTGCGGACTTCCTGATGGTTGTTCGTCAGCTGCGTGAGCGCCTGGGCGCCAACGCGGTACCGATGCAGATGACCATCGGTGCTGAAGACGAGTTCAAGGGTGTTGTCGATCTGATCAAGATGAAGACCATCCTGTGGAACGAAGCCGACCAGGGCATGAGCTTTGAGTACGGCGATATTCCGGCTGAGATGCAGGCGACTTGCGAAGAAATGCGTGAGTACATGGTTGAAGCCGCTGCTGAATCTTCTGAAGAGTTGATGGAAAAATACCTCGAAGAGGGTGATCTGACTGAAGAAGAAGTCAAGCAAGGTATCCGTGCTCGTACGCTGGCTAACGAAATCATTCCTGTATTTGGCGGTTCTGCGTTCAAGAATAAGGGTGTTCAGGCGGTTCTGGATGCTGTTATTGAGTTCATGCCGTCTCCGCTGGAAGTCAAGGCTATTGAGGGTATCGTTGGCGAAGACGCTGAGGGTAACCATATCATGGAGCAGCGTGTTGCTGATGATAAGGCTCCCTTCTCTGCGCTGGCGTTCAAGATCGCTACCGACCCGTTTGTTGGTACGCTGACTTTCGCTCGTGTGTACTCTGGTGTCGCAGTTTCTGGTTCTTCGGTTATCAACTCCGTCAAGTCCAAGAAAGAGCGTATCGGCCGTATGGTGCAGATGCACGCCAATAACCGTGAAGAGATCAAGGAAGCCTTGGCGGGTGACATCGTTGCTCTGATCGGTATGAAAGATGTGACCACGGGTGAAACCCTGTGCGATCCGGATCATCCGATCGTTCTGGAGCGCATGGAATTCCCTGAGCCGGTTATCTCTGTTGCTGTTGAGCCGAAGTCCAAGGCTGACCAGGAGAAGATGGGTATCGCGCTGGGCAAGCTGGCCCAGGAAGATCCTTCTTTCCGCGTCAAGACTGACGAAGAAACCGGTCAGACCATCATCTCCGGTATGGGTGAGCTGCACCTTGACGTACTGGTTGACCGTATGCGTCGCGAGTTCAAGGTTGAAGCGAACATTGGTAAGCCTCAGGTGTCTTACCGTGAGAAGCTCAAGGCCAGCGTTACTGCCAACCACAAGTTTGCCAAGCAGTCTGGTGGTCGTGGTCAGTACGGTCACGTTGTTGTTGACTTCTCCCCGGCTGACGAGGGTGAAGAAGGTCTGGTATTCATCAATGAAATCGTTGGCGGAACCATTCCCAAGGAATATATTCCTGCGGTTCAGAAAGGTATCGAGGAGCAGATGCAGAACGGTGTTATCGCCGGCTATCCGCTGCTTGGTCTGAAGGCGCGTCTGTATGACGGTTCCTTCCACGAGGTTGACTCCAACGAGATGGCGTTTAAAATCGCCGCATCTCAGGCTCTGAAGAAGTACGCCCCGCAGGCTCAGCCCGTGCTGATGGAGCCGATGATGGCTGTTGAGGTTGTCACGCCCGAAGACTACATGGGCGATGTCATGGGCGATCTGAACCGTCGTCGCGGTCTCGTGCAGGGTATGGAAGACACCGTTTCTGGCAAGGTTATCCGTGCTCAGGTGCCTCTGGCTGAGATGTTCGGTTATGCCACAGATCTTCGTTCTGCTACTCAGGGTCGTGCGACATACACCATGGAATTCTCCGAGTATGCCGAAACACCTGCGAGCATCGCGGAAGCGGTGATCAAGAATAACCAGGGTTAACTGTAATTTTCATTGACCAGTAAGGTAAGTCAAAATGGCTAAGGAAAAATTTGAACGTAATAAGCCGCACGTAAACGTCGGCACCATCGGTCACGTTGACCACGGTAAAACTACCCTGACTGCTGCTCTGACTCGCGTCTGTGCAGAAGTCTGGGGCGGTACTGCCAAGGCTTTCGACCAGATCGATAACGCGCCTGAAGAGCGTGAGCGTGGTATCACCATCTCTACTGCACACGTAGAATACGATTCTCCGAACCGTCACTACGCGCACGTAGACTGCCCCGGACACGCTGACTACGTTAAGAACATGATCACCGGTGCTGCCCAGATGGACGGCGCTATCCTGGTATGTTCCGCTGCTGACGGCCCCATGCCTCAGACTCGTGAGCACATCCTGCTGTCTCGTCAGGTCGGTGTTCCTTACATCGTTGTCTTCCTGAACAAGGCTGACATGGTTGACGATGAAGAGCTGCTGGAACTGGTAGAAATGGAAGTTCGTGAGCTGCTGGACACTTACGAATTCCCGGGTGACGACACTCCGATCGTTATCGGTTCTGCCCTGATGGCTCTGAACGGTGAAGACGCCAACGAAATGGGTACTACCGCTGTTAAGAAGCTGGTAGAAACTCTGGACGAGTACATCCCTGAGCCTGAGCGTGCAATCGACCAGCCTTTCCTGATGCCGATTGAAGACGTATTCTCCATCGCTGGCCGTGGTACCGTTGTTACCGGTCGTGTTGAGCGTGGTATCGTCAAGGTTGGTGAAGAAATCGAAATCATCGGTATCAAAGACACCACCAAGACCACCGTTACCGGCGTAGAAATGTTCCGCAAGTTGCTGGACGAAGGCCGTGCAGGTGAGAACGTTGGCTGTCTGCTGCGTGGTACCAAGCGTGAAGACGTAGAGCGTGGTCAGGTACTGGCTAAGCCCGGTTCTATCACTCCTCACACCCAGTTCACGTCAGAAATTTATGTTCTGTCCAAGGATGAAGGTGGTCGTCATACGCCTTTCTTCAAGGGCTACCGTCCTCAGTTCTACTTCCGTACTACTGACGTGACCGGTTCCTGCGAACTGCCGGAAGGCGTTGAAATGGTAATGCCTGGCGACAACGTTCAGATGACTGTAACTCTGATCGCTCCTATCGCCATGGAAGAAGGTCTGCGCTTCGCGATTCGTGAAGGTGGCCGTACTGTTGGCGCCGGTGTTGTTGCCAAGATCATCGCCTGATAGCGACCTGGTCTGACTCTACCGCTCTAAACAAATAGCCCCGGGCTCAGGCTCGGGGCTTTTACTGTATAAAATATTGACAGTAATATTGACGGCGCGTAGAATCCCGCTTTCTTTGCTGTCTGCCCACCAATGATGGGGCGGACTTCGTTCTTTAAATATTATTAGGTCATGAAGATGAGTCAGCAGCCTAAAGCTCAACAAATCCGAATTCGACTCAAGGCTTTTGACCATCGCCTGATCGACCAGTCCACACAGGAAATCGTGGAAACTGCCAAGCGCACTGGTGCTCAGGTCCGAGGTCCCATTCCCCTGCCTACTCGCAAGGAACGCTTCACCGTGCTGATTTCTCCGCACGTCAACAAGGATGCCCGTGATCAGTACGAAATTCGTACGCACAAGCGCATGCTGGATATCGTCGAGCCAACTGAAAAAACCGTTGACGCTTTGATGAAGCTGGATCTTGCTGCGGGCGTAGAAGTTCAAATTAGCCTCGGCTAATTGTCTGGCGAGAGCGCGTTCTGCGTGTCTCGTCGTGTGTAACGCTCTGAGATGGGCGGCCATAGCGGGTGATAGCCCCGTACACGAAATGAGGTAAATCATGTCAAATCAAGCTGACGGCAAAAAGCCGCGCCTCGGCCTGATCGGCAAGAAGTGCGGGATGACCCGTATTTTCACCGAAGATGGTGCTTCTTTGCCGGTTACTGTCGTTGAAATTGGTCCTAACCGTATTGCCCAGGTGCGTACTGTCGATATCGATGGTTACAGCGCTATCCAGGTTGCGGCTGGTGCCAAGAAAGCATCTCGTCTCAACAAGCCAGAAGCTGGTCACTACGCCAAGGCGGGTGTAGAAGCTGGTTCCGTGCTGGTTGAATTCCGTACTTCTGAAGAATCCGAGCTGAAAGTCGGTGACGTTCTGTCTGTTTCCATGTTTGAAGCAGGTCAGAAGGTTGATGTTACCGGTCGTTCCAAGGGTAAGGGCTTCCAGGGTGTTGTTAAGCGCTGGAACTTCCGTACTCAGGACGCTACCCACGGTAACTCCCTGTCTCACCGTGCGCCTGGTTCCATCGGTCAGTGTCAGACTCCCGGACGCGTGTTCAAGGGTAAGAAGATGGCTGGTCACATGGGCGACGAGCGCGTGACTGTTCAGTCACTGGAAATCGTTCGCGTGGACGAAGAGCGTAACCTTCTGCTCATCAAGGGTGCGGTGCCGGGTGCTACTGGTGCTGATGTTGTAATCAAGCCTGCTGTCAAAGCTGGCTCCGCAGCCTGAGGGGATTTGAAGTATGGATCTGAATGTAATGGGTTCAGGCGCTCTGCAGGTTTCTGACGTAACCTTTGCTGCCGAATTCAATGAATCACTGATTCATCAGGCGGTTGTGGCTTTTCTGGCTGGCGGCCGTCAGGGCACCAAGCAGCAGAAGACTCGCAGCGATGTAAGCGGCGGTGGTCGTAAGCCTTGGCGTCAAAAGGGTACTGGTCGTGCACGTGCCGGTACTATCCGTAGCCCAATCTGGCGCGGGGGCGGCACCACGTTTGCAGCTCGTCCTCAGGATCATTCCCAGAAGCTGAACCGCAAGATGTACCGCGGTGCGCTGCGCTCCATCCTGTCTGAACTGGTTCGCCAGGAGCGTTTGGTTATCGTTGAAAGCCTGACGCTGGAAGCGCCCAAGACCAAGCAGATGGTTGCCAAGCTGAAAGAGCTGGGTACTGACAATGCACTGTTTGTATCTGACGAAGTCGATGCAAACCTGTACCTGTCTGCGCGCAACATTCCTCACGTCGACGTTCGCGACGTACAGGGTGTGGATCCGGTCAGCCTGGTTGCTCATGACAAAGTCGTCATGACCGTGGCCGCGGTGAAGAAGTTCGAGGAGATGCTGGGATGAACCAGGAACGTCTGTTGAAGGTGCTGCTTGGGCCTCACATTTCCGAGAAGGCTTCGGTAGTCGCTGAAGAACGTAACCAATACGTTTTCAAAGTGGCCAAAGACGCTGTAAAGCTTGAAATCAAAAAGGCTGTTGAGCAGCTGTTTGATGTCAAGGTCAAGTCTGTCCGCACTGTAAACGTGAAGGGCAAGACCAAGCGCACCATGCGTGGTCTGGGCAAGCGTTCAGACTGGAAAAAAGCGTACGTTGCTCTGGAAGCGGGTCAGGAAATTGACTTCGCGGACGCTGAGTAAGAGGAGATCGACAGATGGCTGTTGTTAAGTGTAAACCCACTTCTCCCGGGCGCCGCTTCGTAGTCAAGGTTGTTAACCCTGACCTGCACAAGGGGAAACCCTTCGCTGCGCTGTTAGAGAAGAAAAGCAAGACCGGTGGCCGTAACAATAACGGTCGCATTACGACTCGTCACAAAGGTGGTGGCCATAAGCAGCACTACCGTGTGATCGACTTCCGTCGTAACAAGGACGGTATTCCTGCGACTGTTGAGCGCCTGGAATACGATCCGAACCGTACAGCAAACATTGCTCTGCTGAAGTACCTGGACGGTGAGCGTCGTTACATCATCGCTCCCAAGGGTGTGAAGGCTGGTGATAAGCTGTTCTCCGGTGTGGACGCGCCGATCAAGGCAGGTAATACTCTGCCGCTGCGCAACATCCCGCTGGGTTCTGTGATTCACTGTGTTGAGCTGAAGCCTGGTAAGGGTGCGCAGATGATGCGTTCTGCCGGCACCTCCGCTCAGCTGGTTGCCCGTGATGGTGCTTATGTAACCCTGCGTCTGCGCTCCGGCGAAATGCGCAAGGTTCTGGCTGACTGTCGTGCGACTCTCGGTGAGGTATCCAACAGCGAGCATAACCTGCGCTCACTGGGTAAGGCTGGTGCCAAGCGCTGGCGCGGTGTTCGTCCGACCGTTCGTGGTGTTGCCATGAACCCGGTAGATCACCCGCACGGTGGTGGTGAAGGTCGTACCTCTGGTGGTCGTCATCCGGTTACTCCGTGGGGTGTGCCCACCAAGGGTCGGAAGACTCGCTCGAACAAGCGTACTGACAAGTTCATTGTCCGTCGCCGCAAGTAATTGAGAGATAGAGGATACGACAGTGCCACGTTCACTTAAAAAAGGTCCTTTTATTGACCTGCACCTGCTGAAGAAGGTGGAGGACGCGGTAGAGTCTGGAAACAAGCGCCCGATCAAGACCTGGTCGCGCCGTTCCATGATTATTCCGCAAATGGTTGGTCTGACCCTGGCTGTTCACAATGGTCGTCAGCACGTACCCGTTTATGTGTCCGAAGAAATGGTCGGTCACAAGCTGGGTGAATTTGCCGCAACGCGTACCTACCGTGGTCACGCAGCGGACAAGAAGGCCAAGAAGCGTTAAGAAGGGATAAGAGATGAAAGAAGTAGCTGCTATGCACAAAGGCGCTCGCATTTCTGCCCAGAAAGCTCGCTTGGTCGTTGACCTTGTTCGCGGCAAAGGGGTGGCTGAAGCGCTGGACATCCTGACCTACAGCAACAAGAAAGCTGCTGTCCTGGTCAAGAAGGTCCTGGAATCCGCGATTGCCAACGCGGAACACAACGACGGCATGGATATCGACGAGCTGAAGGTATCCAGCGCCTACGTTAACGAAGGCATGACCATGAAGCGCATCAAGCCTCGGGCGAAAGGCCGTGCTGATCGCATTCTGAAGCGGACTTGCCATATCACTGTCAAGGTTGCTGAGGTGTAATCAGATGGGTCAGAAAGTACATCCAACGGGTATTCGCCTGGGCATCGTCAAGAACCACACCTCCGTGTGGTATGCCGAAGGCAGCGCTTATGCAGACAACCTGATCGCTGATCTGAAGGTGCGTGAGTACCTGCAGAAGAAGCTGAAGAATGCGTCTGTCAGCCGTATCGACATTCAGCGTCCCGCGCAAAGCGCACGCGTTACCATCCACACTGCCCGTCCCGGTATCGTGATTGGCAAGAAGGGTGAAGACGTTGAGCGTCTGCGTCAGGAACTGAACAAGATGATGTCTGTGCCTGTGCACATCAACATCGAAGAAGTACGCAAGCCTGAGATGGATGCTCAACTGGTAGCGCAAGGTATTGCGGGCCAGCTGGAGCGTCGTGTCATGTTCCGTCGCGCCATGAAGCGTGCGGTTCAGAACACCATGCGTCTCGGCGCCAAGGGTATTCGTGTTCAGATTTCCGGCCGTCTCGGCGGTGCTGAAATCGCACGGACCGAGTGGTACCGCGAAGGTCGTGTGCCTCTGCACACCCTGCGTGCCGATATCGATTACGCTACTTACGAAGCGCACACCACCTATGGTGTGATCGGTATCAAGGTCTGGATCTTCAAGGGCGAAGTCATCGGCGGCGTCCATGAAGAGGAAAAAGAACAGAAGAAACCCGCTCGGCGTCCGCGTCGCAAGCCGGCTAAGAAGTAAGGAGTAATAACGATGCTCCAACCTAAGCGTACTAAGTTCCGCAAGATGCAGAAGGGCCGTAACCGCGGTCTGGCTCAGCGTGGCTCCAAGGTTAGCTTCGGCGAATACGCATTGAAGGCAACTGGCCGTGGCCGTATAACAGCCCGTCAGATTGAAGCAGCTCGTCGTGCGATGACTCGTCACGTTAAGCGTGCTGGTAAAATCTGGATTCGCATCTTCCCTGACAAGCCCATCAGTAAGAAGCCTCTCGAGGTTCGTATGGGTAAAGGTAAAGGCGCCGTCGAATACTGGGTATGCCAGATCCAACCTGGCCGTGTCCTGTATGAGATGGAAGGTGTATCCGAAGAGCTGGCGCGTGAGGCATTTGCCCTGGCTGCTGCCAAGCTGCCGGTTCAAACCTCCTTCGTCAAGCGGGGAATGATGTAATGAAAGCTGCAGAATTGCGTGGAAAATCTGCCGAGGAGCTCAACGCTGAGCTGCTCACCCTGCTGCGCGATCAGTTCAACTATCGCATGCAGAAGGCAACTGGTCAGCTGAAGCAGACGCATCTGCTGAAGCAGACCAAGCGGGATATCGCCCGCATTAAAACGGTCCTGAATGAGAAGGCAGGTGAATAAGATGGCCGAAGACAAGAAAGTCCGCACTCTGACCGGCAAGGTCGTGAGTGACAAGATGGACAAGACCATCACTGTCCTCATTGAGCGCCGTGTAAAGCATCCGCTCTACGGTAAAATCGTAAAGCGGTCTACTAAACTGCACGCGCACGATGAAAGTAACGATTGCCGTATGGGTGATGTCGTCACTATCAAGGAAACCCGTCCTCAGTCAAAGACCAAGTCTTTTGAGCTGGTTTCCATTGTTGAGCGTGCGACTCAAATCTAAGGCTATACCGGCCTTCAGGGCCGGCTTTGGGTCTGCAGTTTGAGGAGAAGGTAATGATTCAGACCGAGACAGTACTCGACGTAGCGGATAACAGCGGTGCCCGTCGTGTTCAGTGCATTAAAGTACTGGGCGGCTCCCACCGTCGTTATGCCGGTATCGGTGACATCATCAAGGTCACCGTTAAAGAAGCCATCCCGCGTGGCAAAGTGAAGAAAGGCCAGGTAATGAATGCCGTGGTCGTTCGCACTAGAAAGGGCGTTCGTCGTCCCGATGGATCTCTGATCCGTTTCGACGGTAACGCAGCAGTGCTTCTGAACGCTAACCAGCAGCCGATCGGCACCCGTATCTTCGGGCCCGTGACTCGTGAGCTGCGCGGTGAGCAGTTCATGAAGATCATCTCACTGGCACCAGAAGTGCTGTAAGGAGGCTGCTGTGAAAAAGATTCGTCGTGATGATGAAGTTGTCGTAATTGCCGGTAAGGATAAGGGCAAGCGCGGCAAGGTGCTGAAAGTGGCCACTGATGGTCGTCTGGTTGTAGCCGGCGTCAACATGGTCAAGAAGCACCAGAAGCCTAACCCCATGTTGGGCCAACCTGGCGGCATCGTGGAAAAGGAAGCAGCTATTCAGGCTTCCAACGTTGCTATCTGGAACCCCGAGAGCCAGAAGGCTGACCGCGTCGGCTTCTCCTTCACTGAAGAAGGCAAGAAGCAGCGTGTGTTCAAGTCCAATGGCAACCCGGTCGATGCGTGAGGTCAGGTAAGATGGCTGAACTTAAAAAAGTTTACCGAGAAAAAATCGTACCTGAGCTGCAAAAAGAGCTGGGTGTGAAGAACGTACACGAAGTACCGCGTCTCACCAAGATCACCCTGAACATGGGTGTGGGTGAAGCGGTCGGTGACAAGAAAGTCATCGAACATGCTGTGGCCGATCTGGAAAAGATCGCTGGCCAGAAGGCTGTTGTGACTCGTGCACGTAAGTCTGTTGCCGGTTTCAAAATCCGTGAAGGCTGGCCGATCGGTGTCAAGGTAACTCTGCGTGATGAACGCATGTATGAGTTCCTGCAGCGTCTGGTCGACATCGCCCTGCCACGTATGCGCGATTTCCGCGGCGTGAATGGCAAGTCTTTTGACGGACGCGGCAACTACAGCATGGGCGTGAAAGAACAGATCATCTTCCCGGAAATCGATTACGACAAGATCGATACCCTCCGTGGTCTGGACATCACGTTCACTACTACTGCCAAAACTGACGAAGAAGGACGTGCGCTGCTCAAGGCGTTCAACTTCCCGTTCCGCGGCTAGTTCATAAAGACGAGAGGAAGCCCCGCTTATGGCAAAAACATCCATGAAGCAGCGCGAACTGAAGCGTCAGCGGACAGTCGCGAAATATGCTCAAAAGCGCGCCGAGCTGAAGGCTGCTGCTGTCAACGTTAATCTGTCTGAAGAAGAACGTTGGGACGCGCAGGTCGCTCTGCAAAAACTGCCACGCAACGCAAGCCCTGCGCGTCTGCGCAACCGTTGCCGTCAGACCGGTCGTCCTCACGCATACCTGCGTAAGTTCGGCCTGAGCCGCATCAAGCTGCGTGAAGCAGCCATGCGTGGTGATGTTCCTGGCCTGACCAAGGCCAGCTGGTAAGCGCGCTGATCTAGGAGAGTGCAAGAATGAGTATGCAGGACCCGTTAGCTGATATGCTAACTCGAATCCGTAATGCCCAAATGGCAGAACATGCGTCTGTCAGCATGCCAGCTTCCAAGATTAAAGCTGCCGTTGCAAAAGTACTGAAGGACGAAGGTTACATCGTTGACTTTAAAGTCGATGGTGAAACCAAGTCTCAGCTCAGCATTGAGCTGAAGTACTTCGAAGGCAAGCCTGTAATCGAAGAGCTCAAGCGTGTAAGCCGTCCTGGCCTGCGTAACTACGCAGCCACTGGCGCGCTGCCGAAAGTAAACGGCGGCCTGGGTATCGCTATCGTTTCCACTAACAAAGGCGTGATGACTGATCGCGCTGCCCGCGCCGCGGGTGTTGGTGGCGAAGTACTCTGCACCGTATTCTAAGGGAGGGCTGATATGTCTCGCGTAGCAAAGAGCCCAGTTGAAATCCCTGCTGGTGTAGAAGTTAAGCTGTCTGGTCATCACATCGCTGTTAAAGGTGGTATGGGCCAGCTGGAGCTGGATATCCATACGGCTGTCGAAGTAAAGCAGGAAGAAAATGTCCTGACTTTCGAAGCCCGTGATGGCAGCAAACTGTCCCGCGCCATGTCCGGTACTACCCGGGCCCTGGTGAACAACATGGTGACTGGTGTAAGCGCAGGCTTCACCAAGAGCTTGAAGCTGGTTGGTGTTGGTTACCGTGCTCAGCTTCAGGGCAAGACCCTGAATCTGTCGCTGGGTTTCTCTCACCCGGTCGTCTATGCGTTGCCGGAAGGTGTCACTGCTGAAACACCTAGCCAGACTGACATCGTTATCAAGGGTATCGATAAGCAGCTGGTTGGTCAGGTGGCCGCTGAAATTCGCGACTTCCGACGTCCTGAGCCCTATAAGGGTAAGGGTGTTCGTTATACTGACGAACGTGTCCGTCGCAAAGAGGCCAAGAAAAAGTAAGGTAGGGTGACATCATGAGCGACAAGAAAATTGCCCGTCTGCGCCGCGCACGTCGCGCGCGGATGAAGATGCGGGAGCTCAGGGTTAATCGCCTGACTGTGACCCGTACTCCTCGCCACATCTACGCCCAGGTGATTGCACCGAATGGCGACAAGGTGTTGGCAGCGGCTTCCACTGTAGAGAAAGAGCTGCGTGGCGAAGCGACTGGTAACATTGAAGCTGCAAAGAAAGTTGGTGCACTCATCGCTGAGCGTGCCAAGGCGGCCGGTGTTTCCAAAGTGGCTTTTGACCGCTCCGGCTTCAAGTATCACGGTCGTGTCAAGGCTCTTGCCGACGCAGCCCGTGAAAGCGGACTGGAATTCTAAAGGGTGGGAGTCATGGCAAAAGACGATCGTAAAAACAACGACGAAGGCCTTATCGAGAAGCTGGTTCAGGTGAACCGCGTTGCCAAGGTGGTTAAGGGCGGCCGTATTTTCGGTTTCACCGCTCTGACTGTTGTCGGCGATGGCAAAGGTAAGGTAGGCTTCGGTCGCGGCAAGGCGCGTGAAGTGCCAGTTGCTATCCAGAAAGCAATGGAAGCAGCTCGCCGCAACATGATCCAGGTTGATCTGAACGGTTCTACCATTCAGTATCCGGCCAAGGCTCGTCACGGTGCATCCAAGATCTTCATGCAGCCTGCCTCTGAAGGTACTGGTGTCATCGCCGGCGGTGCAATGCGTGCCGTTCTGGAAGTGGCTGGTGTGCAGAACGTTCTGGCCAAGTGCTATGGTTCCACCAATCCTGTGAACGTTGTTCAGGCGACCTACAAGGGTCTGCGTGACATGCGCTCTCCGGAAGATGTGGCTGCCAAGCGTGGCAAGACGCTTGAAGAGATCCTGTGAGGTAGGTCATGGCTGAGAAAAAAATCAAAGTGACCCTCGTCAAGAGCACCAACGGCCGTCTGGAAAGCCATAAGGCCTGCGTTCGTGGTCTGGGTCTCCGTCGCATCAATCACACTGTTGAAGTAGAAGATACTCCAGCGGTTCGTGGCATGATTAACAAGGTTAACTACCTGGTTCGCGTGGAAGGAGAATAAAATGCATCTGAATTCTCTGTCTCCGGCTGAAGGCAGCCGTAAATCCGGCAAGCGCGTCGGTCGCGGTATCGGTAGTGGCCTGGGCAAAACTGGTGGCCGTGGTCACAAGGGTCAGAAGTCCCGTTCCGGTGGTTCTGTGAAGCCAGGTTTCGAAGGCGGTCAGCAGCCGCTGCAGCGTCGTCTGCCGAAGTACGGTTTCACTTCCCGCATGGCGCGTCAGACTGCGGAAATCCGCATCGCTGAGCTGGCTTCTGTAGAGGCGGACGTAATCGACCTGGCAGCCCTGAAGGCGGCCAACCTGGTTACAACCAACATCCTGCGTGCCAAGGTCATCCTGTCTGGTGAGCTGAACAAGGCTGTCACCATCAAGGGACTGGGTGTCACCAAGGGTGCCCGTGCCGCGATCGAAGCAGCTGGTGGGAAAGTCGAGGACTAAATGGCTAAGACATTACCTGTCGGAAATCAGGGTGGGTTAAGCGAGCTGAAATCTCGCGTCCTGTTTGTTCTGCTGGCAATTCTGGTGTACCGGATCGGGGCGCATATCCCCGTTCCCGGTATCAACCCGGAACGGCTGGCTCAGTTGTTCAGTCAGAACGAAGGGACTATTCTCAGTCTCTTCAACATGTTCTCCGGCGGCGCGCTGGAGAGGATGTCTGTTCTGGCGCTGGGGATCATGCCCTACATCTCTGCATCGATTATCATGCAGCTGATGACAGTGGTTAGCCCACAGCTTGAACAGCTGAAAAAGGAAGGTGAAAGCGGACGTCGGAAGATCAGTCAGTACACCCGCTACGGTACCGTACTCCTGGCATTGATTCAGGGTATGGGTATGACGGTCGGCCTGGCGAATCAGGGAGTTTCGTTCTCCACTGATTTCGGGTTTTACTTTGTTGCTGTTACTACCTTTGTAACCGGCGCCGTGTTCATGATGTGGCTCGGTGAGCAGGTGACTGAGCGTGGCATCGGCAACGGTATATCGATTCTGATTTTTGCAGGTATTGTCGCCGGATTGCCCGGCGCGATCGGGCAGTCGTTTGAGTCTGCGCGTCAAGGGGATATCAACATTCTGGCGCTGTTGCTGATCGGTATTCTTGCCGTCGCCATCATTGCCGGTGTGGTATTCGTTGAGCGCGGCCAGCGCCGAATCACGGTCAACTACGCCAAACGGCAGCAGGGACGTAAAGTCTATGCTGCCCAGAGCAGCCACTTGCCGCTGAAGGTCAATATGGCGGGTGTTATCCCGGCCATCTTTGCTTCAAGCATTCTGCTGTTCCCGGCGTCGATTGCGCAGTGGTTTGGTCAGGGAGAAGGTATGGACTGGCTGCAGGATATTGCTCTGGCGCTTGGCCCTGGCCAACCGCTGAACATCATTCTGTTCTCGGCCGGTATCGTCTTCTTCTGTTTCTTCTATACTGCCCTGGTCTTCAATCCGAAGGACGTGGCAGATAATCTGAAGAAGTCCGGCGCCTTTATTCCCGGTATTCGCCCCGGTGAGCATTCAGCCCGCTACATTGATGGCGTGCTGACCCGTCTCACCATGGTTGGTGCGATTTATATGACAGCAGTGTGTCTGCTGCCACAGTTCCTGGTGGTTTCGGCGAACGTGCCTTTCTACCTGGGCGGTACTTCGCTGCTGATTGTGGTGGTTGTGGTCATGGACACTATGTCCCAGATCCAGTCACACCTGATGTCGCATCAGTATGAGTCGCTGATGAAGAAAGCTAATCTTAAGGGTTACGGTGCTGGCGGCCTTCTGCGCTGATCGCCTGTAACTCTGCCGATAGTGGAGAGAATCATGAAAGTACGTGCTTCTGTAAAAAAGATGTGCCGTAATTGCAAGCTCATCAAGCGTAACGGCACCATCCGGGTGATCTGTAGCGCAGAACCCCGACACAAGCAGCGCCAAGGCTGAGTTCTTCGGGTTTTGAATCATACTCCGCCTGGTCATTATTGATCAGGCGGTTGATTTGTTTGCGTGCGAAATGTATCCTTAACCGTTTTTCGGGTTAGGGTTCGCCCTTCGCGTTGCACTAGGCGATAAACCTTTAACGGAGACTATTGAATGGCCCGTATTGCTGGCGTCAATGTTCCGGATAACAAGCATACTGTTATCTCTTTGACTTACGTCTACGGCGTAGGTCGCCAGACTGCTCAAAAGATCTGTGAAGCAACCGGTATCAACCCGACTGCTAAAATGGGTCAGCTGAGCGAAGACGACGTTGAAAAGCTGCGTACCGAAGTCGGTAACTATACCGTCGAAGGTGATCTGCGCCGCGAAATCAACATGAACATCAAGCGACTGATGGACCTGGGCTGCTACCGCGGTCTGCGTCACCGTCGTAACCTTCCGCTTCGTGGCCAGCGCACCAAAACCAATGCGCGTACCCGTAAGGGCCCACGTAAGCCGATCCGTAAGTAATACACTGGTTTAACCAGTTGTCTTGACACAGGATAATTTCTGATATGGCAAAGCCAGGTACTCGTTCACGGAAAAAGGTGAAAAAGACGGTAGTGGATGGTGTAGCACACGTCCACGCTTCTTTTAACAACACCATCGTGACCATTACCGATCGCCAGGGCAACACCCTGACCTGGGCAACTGCAGGTGGCTCCGGCTTCCGTGGTTCCCGTAAGAGCACGCCTTTCGCAGCCCAGGTTGCTGCTGAGCGTGCCGGTCGTGCGGCTGCCGAATACGGTCTGAAGAATCTGGACGTCTGTGTTAAAGGACCCGGCCCGGGTCGTGAATCTGCTGTTCGTGCGCTTAATGCTTGCGGCTACAAGATTACTAACATCACTGACGTTACACCCATTCCTCATAATGGTTGCCGTCCGCCCAAGAAGCGTCGAGTATAAGCAGGAGTCACGATAAATGGCTAGATATACAGGTCCTAAGTGCAAGCTGTCTCGTCGTGAGGGCACAGACCTTTTTCTGAAGAGCGGCGTTCGTCCGTTTGAATCAAAATGCCGCGCTGAAGCCATTCCTGGCCAGCACGGTCAGCGTCGTGGTCGCCTGTCCGACTACGGTGTTCAGCTGCGTGAGAAGCAGAAAGTCCGTCGTATTTACGGCGTACTGGAAAAGCAGTTCCGTAGCTACTACAAGGAAGCAGATCGCATCAAGGGCGCTACAGGCTCCAACCTGCTGCAGCTGCTGGAATGCCGCCTTGACAACGTTGTTTACCGTATGGGTTTCGGTTCTACCCGTGCGGAATCTCGTCAGCTGGTCAGCCACAAGGCTATTACCGTTAACGGCAAAGCTGTTAACATTCCTTCTTACAAGGTCAAGGCCGGCGATGTTGTAGCCATCCGTGAGAAGTCCAAGACCCAGCTGCGCATCGGCGCTGCCCTGGAACTGGCTGCTCAGCGTGGTTTCCCGACTTGGGTGGAAGTGGACGCCAAGAAGAAAGAAGGCACCTTCAAGGCGCTGCCGGAGCGGAGTGATCTGTCAGCCGACATCAATGAGAACTTGATCGTCGAGCTGTACTCCAAGTAAGGGATAGATAACTAGGTGGGGTGTTCATCCATGCAGAACTCGGCTACAGAATTTCTGACTCCTCGTCATATTGATGTTGAGGAACTCAGCCCGACCCGAGCGAAAATTACGCTTGAGCCTCTTGAGCGTGGTTTTGGTCATACTCTGGGCAATGCGCTTCGCCGTATCCTGCTGTCTTCAATGCCTGGCTGTGCCGTCGTCGAAGCCGAGATCGACGGCGTACAGCACGAGTACAGTACAGTTGAAGGCGTGCAGGAAGATGTCATCGATATTTTGCTGAACCTGAAAGGTCTGGCAATTCGTATGGCGGGTCGTGATGAAGCGGTCCTGACCTTAAGCAAGAAGGGTGAGGGTGTGGTAACAGCTGCTGATATTCAGCCTGACCACGATGTCGAGATCCTGAATCCGGATCACGTCATTGCTCACCTCGGCGAAAAAGCTGATTTCAACATGAAGCTTAAGGTTCGTCGTGGTCGCGGTTATGAAACTGCTGATTCACGCCGTTCAGATGATGATGAGAGCCGCTCAATCGGACGTTTGCAGCTGGATGCCACCTATAGCCCGGTTCATCTCGTTTCCTACGTAGTAGAAAACGCGCGTGTTGAGCAGCGTACAAACCTCGACAAGCTCGTCATTGATCTTGAAACCGACGGGACCATTGAGCCAGACGAAGCCATTCGCCGTGCCGCTACCATCCTCCAGCAGCAGCTGGCGGTATTTGTAGACCTGGAAGGCGATGCTGAGCCTGAGCCGGAGCATAAGGAAGACGAAGTCGATCCTATTCTCCTGCGTCCCGTTGACGATCTCGAACTGACTGTGCGCAGTGCAAACTGCCTGAAAGCAGAGAACATCTACTATATCGGTGACCTGATCCAGCGTACCGAAGTAGAGCTGCTCAAGACCCCGAATCTGGGTAAGAAGTCACTCACCGAGATCAAAGACGTGCTGGCATCTCGTGGCCTGAGCCTGGGCATGCGCCTGGATAACTGGCCGCCGGCAAGCCTCAAGAGCGACGACAAGGTTTCAGCTTAAGTGCCAGGCAACTGGTAAGGAATCAGAGTTATGCGTCACCGTAAAAGTGGACGAAAATTCAGCCGGACGAGTTCACATCGCACTGCGATGTTCCGTAACATGACTGCGTCCCTGGTTGAACATGAAATGATCAAGACCACTCTGCCCAAGGCGAAAGAACTGCGCCGTGTAGCAGAGCCCATGATCACCCTGGCTAAGGAAGACTCCGTAGCCAACCGCCGTCTGGCGTTTGACCGTCTTCGCAGCAAAGCAGCCGTTGGCAAGCTTTTCTCCGATCTGGGACCCCGTTTCAAGGATCGTCCTGGCGGTTACATCCGTATCCTGAAGTGTGGTTACCGTCACGGTGACAATGCTCCTATGGCATACGTACAGCTGGTTGATCGTCCTGCAGAAGTTGCAGCTGACGAAGAGTAAAATCAGCAGAAAAAACCGGGCTTTAAGCCCGGTTTTTTTATGCCTGAAATTTAGTGCAGACATGAATATTCCCGCTAGAATGGGCACTGAATCACATTCTGGTGTATCCTGCCTGCCGAATGTTGCTTTGCCATGTGAAACCGTGCTGGCAGCTTGTCTCCCAAAAAACGAATAGATAGAAGAACATGACAATTACCTCATTCCATCCGCCACGACGTACGCTCATGGGCCCTGGCCCTTCCGATGTTAATCCGCGAATTACCGAAGCACTTTCTCGTCCGACCATTGGTCACCTTGATCCAGAATTTATCCGAATGATGGATGAATTGAAGGCGCTGATTCAGTACGCGTTCAAAACGCAAAACCGCCTCACGTTACCCATTTCAGCACCTGGGTCGGCGGGTATGGAAGCCTGTTTCGCAAACCTGGTGGAAGAAGGTGACAAAGTCATTGTTTGCATCAATGGCGTGTTTGGCGGACGGATGAAAGAAAATGTCGAACGCTTTGGTGGTGTGCCTGTCATCGTTGAATCAGAATGGGGGCGGGCTGTTGATCCGGTCAAAGTTGAGGAAGCGCTGACTCAGAATCCGGATGCTGCCATTCTTGCCTTTGTCCATGCAGAGACATCCACAGGCGCATTATCCGATGCAGAAGCACTTTGTCGTTTGGCGAAAGCGCATGATTGTTTGACTATTGTCGATACGGTGACATCGCTGGGTGGTTGTGAGCTGAATGTTGATCAGTGGGATATTGATGCTATTTATTCCGGATCACAGAAATGCTTATCGTGTGTGCCTGGATTGTCGCCGGTCAGTTTTAGTGATGCTGCTATCGCAAAGATTAACGATAGAAAGAGCAAAGTAAAAAGCTGGTTCCTTGATATGAGCCTGGTCATGGGATACTGGGGTGGTGAAGGTAAGCGCGCTTATCACCATACGGCTCCTGTTAACCAGTTGTATGCCCTGCATGAAGCACTGTGCATTTTGCAGGAAGAAGGCTTGGAAAATGCCTGGGAGCGCCATGCACTGCATCACCGGGCACTGACCGCTGGCTTGGCTGCGATCGGTCTGGAAATGCTGGTTCCTGAAACTGAACGTTTGGTGCAGCTTAACGCAGTTGTCATCCCTGAAGGGGTGGACGATGCTGCCGTAAGAAGCCAGCTTTTACACGACTACAATCTGGAGATTGGTGCTGGACTGGGCGCGTTTGCCGGTAAAGTCTGGCGTATCGGGCTGATGGGCTATGCGGCGAACCAGTCCAATGTTTTGAATTGTCTTTCTGCGCTTGAAGCCGCGTTGCTTAAGCAGGGATATAGCTTTAAAGCCGGCGAATCAATCAAGGCAGCGAATGCGGTTTACGCATAAGGCTGCACATCGAAGCTAAAATAAAACCCGGCTCATGGCCGGGTTTTATTTTGTCAGGCTACCGCTTTGGCCTTCTGAATAATGGGTTTTAGAAAACGGCCGGTATGAGATTCAGCGATTGCTGCAACGTCTTCCGGCGTACCCGCTGCAATGATTTCACCGCCGCCATCCCCCCCTTCAGGACCCAGGTCAACCAACCAGTCAGCGGTTTTGATAACATCCAGGTTATGCTCGATAACAACGACAGTATTACCGTGGTCGCGTAACCGGTGAAGTACCTGAAGCAGCTGCTGGATGTCATGAAAATGCAGTCCGGTGGTGGGCTCATCCAGAATATAAAGCGTTTTCCCGGTATCCCGTTTTGATAGCTCTTTGGCAAGCTTAACCCGTTGCGCTTCCCCGCCAGAGAGAGTCGTTGCATTCTGCCCGAGTCGAATATACGACAAGCCAACATCCATGAGGGTCTGTAGCTTACGCTTGAGTGCTGGAATGGCGTCAAAGAATACCAAGGCATCCTCAACGGTCATATCCAGCACTTCATCTATGCTCTTACCCTTGTATTGGATATCCAGGGTTTCACGGTTATAGCGCTTGCCTTTACAGACGTCGCAGGGAACGTATATATCCGGCAGGAAGTGCATCTCAACCTTGATTACGCCATCGCCCTGGCATGCTTCGCAGCGCCCACCCTTAACGTTAAAGCTGAATCGACCTGGCTTGTAACCCCGTGAACGCGCTTCTTGTGTACCAGCAAAAAGCTCCCGGATGGGCGTAAATATGCCAGTATAAGTGGCCGGGTTTGAGCGAGGAGTTCTGCCGATAGGGCTCTGATCGATATCAATGCATTTGTCGAAGTGATCCATACCGGTAATTTTCCGATAAGGAGAAGGAGAGAGCGTGGTTGCCCCATTGAGCTGATGGGCGCAGATGGGATACAGCGTGCTGTTGATCAATGTTGATTTGCCAGAGCCAGATACACCGGTAATGCACGTCATCAGACCAACAGGGATATCCAGATTAACATTTTTCAGGTTGTTGCCGGTGCAGCCTGACAAACTTAATAGTTTCTTTTTATCCATAGGCTGGCGTTTGGCAGGAATTGCAATTTCCAGAGTGCCTGATAAATATTGTCCTGTTAGAGACTTGGCAGAGGCAATAATGTCGTCCGGTGTTCCTTGCGCAACAATGTCACCGCCATGAACACCGGCACCGGGGCCAATATCAATGACATGATCAGCAGAGCGAATTGCATCCTCATCATGTTCGACAACAATGACGGTATTTCCGAGATCGCGCAGGCGGGTCAGGGTTTTCAGTAGTCGATCGTTGTCTCGCTGGTGAAGGCCGATAGACGGCTCATCAAGGATATACATGACGCCAACAAGACCCGCACCAATCTGACTAGCCAGTCGAATACGCTGGGCTTCACCACCCGATAGCGTTTCTGCACTGCGATCCAGTGTCAGATAGTTGAGGCCAACGTTTACCAGGAAACTCAGGCGATCCGAAATCTCCTTGAGTATTTTGGCGGCAATTTCACCACGACGCCCCGGTAAACTCAGGTTCTGGAAGTAAGAAAGGGACTTTTCAACAGGCAGTCGAGTTATGTCAGGCAATGTGTTCTCTTCGATAAACACATTGCGTGCCTCTTCCCGCAGACGGGTTCCTTTACACTTCGGGCAGGCCTGCGTTGCCAGGAATTTAGACAACTCATCACGTACGGATTGTGAATCCGTATCCCGGTAACGCCGTTCAAAATTCGGGATGATGCCTTCGAACCGATGTCGTTTGCGGTATATGTCGCCACGATCATTGATGTAGCTGAAATCAATCTCTTCATGGCCTGATCCGTGCAGAATGACTTCTTGATGTGCCGCAGAAAGCTCATCGAAGGGCGTATCAATATCGAAGCCGCAGTGGGTCGCAAGCGATTTCAGCATGTGGAAATAGTAGACACTGCGACGATCCCAGCCGCGGATGGCGCCTTCTGCCAGGGTCAGTTCCGGATGCTGGATGATCCTGTCCGGATCAAAGAACTGTCGAACCCCCAGTCCGTCACAGCTTGGGCAGGCACCGGCAGGGTTGTTAAAGGAAAACAACCGGGGTTCAAGTTCATTCAAACTGTAACCGCACTCAGGACAGGCATATTTGGCGGAGAAAACGATATCGTCCTGATCACTATCCATGAAGCTGACAGAAACCAGTCCGTCAGTCAGCCCCAGTGCGGTTTCAAAGGACTCAGCAATACGTAACTGGAGATCTGCGCGAACCTTGAAACGGTCAACGACCACTTCAATTGTGTGCTTACGTTTTTTGTCCAGCGCCGGCGGCGTATCCAGATCGGTGACAATGCCGTCTATGCGGGCTCGAATAAACCCCTGACTTTTCAGTTCACTGAAAATGTGCAGGTGTTCACCTTTACGATCCCGTACAACCGGTGCAAGGATCATCACTTTCTCGCCTTCAGGCAAGGCCAGTACCTGATCCACCATCTGGCTGACGGTTTGTGCTTCCAGTGGGTGATGGTGTCTTGGGCAGCGCGGAATACCTGTTCGGGCAAACAGAAGACGAAGGTAGTCGTAAACTTCCGTAATCGTACCAACCGTTGAGCGCGGGTTATGGCTGGTTGATTTCTGTTCGATAGATATTGCTGGTGACAAGCCTTCAATGTGATCCACATCCGGCTTTTCCATCATGGACAGAAACTGTCGTGCGTAGGTCGACAGGGATTCCACATAGCGACGTTGCCCTTCCGCATAGAGGGTGTCAAACGCCAGTGAAGATTTCCCGGAACCGGACAACCCGGTGATAACAATCAGTTTATCGCGGGGAATATCCAGGTTGATATTCTTGAGGTTGTGGGTTCTTGCACCACGGACAGTTATCTGGTCCACAAGCCAACTCCTTACAGAGAACCCGATATTATAAAGAAGCGCTACAGTCTGGTCATGCAGGTTTTTAATGTGGACGGCTAACACCTATAGTGTTGTAAATGGCAAACAAACACGGACGACAATATGTGGCCAGGAGGCGTTGATCCTTCCAACCGGCGAACCAATAGCTCCCATCAGCCGCAACCTACGGCTTCAAGGTGGACGCGCTGGCGTCAGGGGCTTGGCCGTTTCATTCGCATTCGTAACCCGATTACGTATTTAAGGGAAAGGCTGCGTGTTGGCAACGCACACCGAAGGTTGTCTGAGCGCACCATTCGTTCAGCACCTCTTGAGAACTTTTTAGCAGCACGGCGCGTCAGCCCTGGTAAGTGGCAGAGTTCTGTCAGTATGGGGTCATTAAATGAAGCACAAATCCGCAACCTGTTAATAGCGATAGAACTGATCAATGAAAACCAGTTTATGTCGCGTCCTCTGTTAAGGCTGCGTGAAACACTGGCTGCTGAAGTTCAAAGTTTGTTATCACTCAATGAAAATGAACAGGTACATGAACCTGTAAGCGACAAAAGCCTTATAAAGGCCGTTAAAGAGCATCCTAAGCAATTGAGACAGCGTCTTGTTAAAGCGGGCTATCCCCCTCAAGAATTAAAGGCGTTAATGAAGGCCAAAATTATCCGGGGCTTAAACAAGAAAAAGTGGCAGGAAGTAAAAGGGACGATTGAGAGCCGAACGCTTGGTACGTTAGACAGTCGGCAGATTCCTGCTGCTGAAATGCGCGCTTCAAAGTCCAGTGACAGAGATTTATTCCCGGTAAGTTATCAAGGTGGCGGTATTTCTTCATTAACCATCACCTCTGCAGACCATGCAGTGAACCTCTGGACATCCAGTTTACGCAGCCAAAATACCGGGCATGTGCTCTACCAGGGGGTTAGGCACGGTATTCATTCCGCCTACGGTATGGAGGGCGATAAACGAAAGGTTGCGAATATACAGCGTGCGAAGGAATCCTTGCTTGCAGCTCTGAGTCTCCGTCCGGATTTGTTAAAGCAGGCTTTTGCTGATCCTGAAAAGCCGGTACATCTTGATTTGGTTTCTACTTCACTGTTGACGCCTGACCCGGTTCGATCAGGTTCAGATAACGAGAAGATCATGTTGGCTGATCAAGTTGAGGCTTTCAGCCTGTTGACTGAAAAACAGCCAATCGCGTTGGAAATCATTGATCCAGACGGAGAACTGCAAGTGATCAAATTGACGACCAGGATGTTACGCTTCAATTTTGGTGTCAATTATTACGCGGTTGATCCCTCTATTCCTGATGTGTTGGGTGGTTGGGGGACGTCTGATGCCTTGAATAGAAAAGGTTTGGAGGCTCTGATGGGTGATCCTGATGAGAAAACCGATGTTTCCGGTGGCTGGGTCATGGAGTATATCAATAGTAGTGAAGCCACAATTCAAATACTGGAAGACAGATCGGCGGTCGCGTCATACCAGGAAACCATGGAAATTTCAGAGCGCATAGTGGCTCTGCGTAAAGAGGTTGATATTATCAGGCAGCTTGAACGACAGATAAAAACGATCTTTCAGCAGAAGCTTCATCATAAGGATAAAGAAGAAGCCTACAAAATGCCTTCTCGAATCCTGTTGCTGACCCATCTTTTGAAGGGTATTCCTTTGTCGAATTGCAAGAGCGGCAAAGACCGCACAGGTATGCTGGATGCTGAAGTGAAGTTTCTGGCAGCGCGCTGTGAACTGCGGGGAGAAGTCCCTGAACCCGGTGCACCACTGACACCCGAGGAACAGGAACTATGGCACGCCATACTGCTTAATAGCGGGAACCTGGAAATTCAGGAATATAATACCGGCTTACAGGGGTATAAGGCCGAAGATATTAAATCCATCGATAAGCGTATAGGTAATGATGCAGTTCGACGCGAGGTGCGAGGGGCTTCCGGTGCTGTCGGTTCATAACACAACGCTTGCTAAAACGTGACTTCCAACTGATACAATGTCGCTGTTATGACGACTAAAGAATGATAAGTAGTTCGTATGAATCAACTGGAAGTAAGAGCCTCACTGTCTTTATCCGCTGTGTTCGCCCTTCGAATGCTGGGGCTGTTCATGTTGCTTCCGGTGTTAGCTGTTTATGCCGATACGATCGCAGGCAGCACGCCTGCATTAATCGGACTGGCGATTGGCGCTTATGGTATTACCCAGGCGCTGTTACAAATTCCTGCAGGTTTGTTGTCTGACCGAATCGGTAGAAAACCCGTTATCCTCATCGGGCTGGGCATCTTCTTTCTTGGCAGCTTGTTAGCAGCCTTCGCTGACTCCATGGTCGGCATTATCGCCGGGCGTTTCCTGCAGGGAGCAGGCGCGGTTGCTGCTGCGATTACCGCGTTATTATCTGATCTCACCCGTGAACAGAACCGCACCAAGGCCATGGCCATGGTTGGCATGAGTATCGGTGTTTCATTTTGTGTAGCAATGGTCTTGGGACCACTGGTTACACGACTGACCGGCATAGATGGGTTGTTCATGGTCACTGCGGTTGCTGCCCTGGCTGCGATGGCGATCATAGCCTGGGGAGTACCGACGCCTGCCATTCAGAAATTTAACCGTGAAACCTCCACTATTACCGGACAACTTCACACCACGTTAAGAGATCCGCAGTTGCTCCGTTTGGATGTCGGCATTTTCATTCTTCATTTTGTTCTGATGGGGCTATTCATTACCGTTCCGCTGGATCTGCAGAACCTTGCCGGTTTACCGCGAGAGGAACACTGGTGGGTGTATCTGTTGACGATGGTTCTGTCGTTTGTTGCGATGGTGCCGTTCATTGTGATCGGTGAACGGAAGCATTGCCTGAAGCAGGTGATGGTTGGTGCGGTTGCTTTGTTGTTGATTGCCCAGGTTGTTGCCTGGTCGGAGAGAGACAGTTTGGTCGGATTGATCATCAGTGTCTTTCTTTTTTTTGCTGCTTTTAACTTCCTTGAAGCCACCTTGCCGTCCCTGGTGAGTCGTCAGGCACCGGCGGGGAGTCGTGGTACGGCAATGGGCGCCTATTCGACCTGCCAGTTTCTGGGCGCTGGTTTGGGTGGGGCACTGAGTGGTGTCGCCTATCAGTCTTACGGGCACATCGGTGTGCTGGTGGTTTGTGGATCCGCAACCGCCATCTGGTGGTTGCTGGTGATGACCATGCGACAGCCTCGCTATGTCGCCAGCCTGGTGATGGATTTATTTCCGGTAGTACCCACTGAAGCAGTACGTGTTCATGAGCAGATTGCTTCTGTGTCAGGGGTAAAGGAAGTGACCGTGATCATTGAAGAACAAACCGCTTACTTGAAGGTTGATAAACGACACCTGGATCAGCAGCGTCTGCGGCAATTTGGCGAGTGGTGATGGACTGCCCAGAGGGATGTATAGGCAGATACAAACCTCCTTTTTGAGTAACATCATTCGTAGCGATAAATGGCGTCCCGGAGACTGATTCGGGTCAACATGAACGGGTAAGGATCAACATAGACTGCTCCAGAATTCAGATTGAATCAGGATTGTTTTGGAGTGAAACGGCTTTTTTCCCCAGATTTTTCGGCGGCCGCCCATACGATGGCTGCCGCTTTCCAGCATTACGAATTATTCGGTGAATATGGGAATGCCATTCCTGATCTGAAGAATTGCCTTGAGCAGGATTTTTTCCATTATCTGACCGCTTTACCGGAATCCGCTGAGATTTATGCGGATTCCGCCGCCATTCGAGGTGTTGCCGTCTGGTTACCGCCCTCAGTATCGCCCAAACTGCCGGAGCTTACGTTTACGCATACATACGGTTCAGCAGAAATATACCGTAGTCGTATGCAGGCCTTTTCCCTGTTCTGCCAGGCTGTGCGCTTCCACCATATGCCCTGGCCGCATTGGTACCTCAACCTGCTTGCTGTTCATCCCGAGGCGCAAGGGCGTGGTATTGGCAAACAGTTGTTAAGTGAAAAACTGTGTGATCTTGATCGACGGCAACAGCCTTGTTACCTGGAGACACAGCGAGAGATAAACACCCATCTGTACCAGTCAATGGGGTTCCGTGTGGTGGAGCACTGTTTTGCGCCGGGAGGCAAGCTGCCATTCTGGGGAATGCTGCGTACACCCGGACTGAAAGTGTAAAAGTGCTGCCCGCAGGCAAAAAACCTCTGAAAATGATTGTTTTTGTTTGTCTTGAATGCAATCTGTTTGATTTTTATCAAAGATGAACAGTGGTCTTGCTCGTCATAATCCGCGCAATTTATTTCCTTCTACTGGTGGTGTTTAACCGATCTGTAAAAAGGACAGGTCGGTTGGGGCCATTGCATGCGTTCCTGTGCGGAGAAAATCATGTTGAAGCGCTGGCAGTCAATCTGGAGCCTGGTTCTGGGCAGTTGTATGGCCGTGTTGATCGCAGGCTGCAGTGACAGCAGTGAAACAGCGGCCGATGGGCAGGAAAAGGGCAAAGACCCGGTTCGTGTTGCTTATGTGCTGAATGGTGCGTTGGGTGACCAGTCCTTCTACGACTCCGGTCAGGCAGGTATCAACCGCCTGGTAACGGATTACGGCATCGAAACCATCACGATTGAAAACAACTTTGACGCAGCCAAATACCCACAGTCGTTGGAGTCTGCCGTTAAATGGCGTGCTGACGTGATCTATGTGATTTCCTATGGCTACGAAGAACTGGTGCGCCAGTATGCGGACCGTTATCCGGATATCACCTTTGTCAACATTGATACTGTCGTAGAAAACAGCAAGGGCACCATCACCAGCATCAACTTCTCCGAAGAAGAAGGTTCTTTCATGGCCGGTGTTGCTGCGGCACTGATGACATCTGACGCTTCCATCAAGGGTATTAACGAAGAGAAAAAGGTTGGAACAGTCAGCGGGATGAACGACATGGTCGTTAACGCTTTCCTGCATGGTTTCCGTCAGGGTGTCGCCTACATTGATGACACCATTGAATATAAGAATATTTATGTTGGCAGCTGGTCTGATCCTGTGAAAGGCAAGCAGGCGACCAAGCAACTCTATTCACAAGGCGTTGATGTTGTCTTCCAGGTGGCGGCACTGACCGGTACCGGTGTACTTGAAGCGGCGGCCGAAAGTGGTTTGTATGCGATCGGTGTGGATTCCAACCAGAACGGCATCAAGCCGGGTCATATTCCTACATCCATGTTGAAAAATGTTGGCAATGCCATCTATGACACCTTCACTGCCATGGAAAACGGCACCTTCGAAAAAGGCGCGGTGATTTACTCCGGCCTGGCACAGGACGGTGTTGGTCTGGCAATTGATGAACATAGTCGTGCGATTATGCCAGCCGCCATGCTGGAGCAGCTTGAAGCTGTCAAGGCCAAAGTCGTTGCTGGCGAGATTGTGGTAGAGCCTTACAAGGGCGCCTGATTGTTTTCACCTACGGCCTCCCTCTGCGGAGGCCGCTGTTATACCCGATCTGTCAGGAGCCCCTGATGTCTGATCCCCTTATTGAACTGAAACACCTGGTCAAGGTGTATCCGCCAGCGACCCTGGCGTTGAATGACGTCTCCGTGACGATCAATGCCGGCGAAATTCATTCCGTGATTGGTGAGAACGGTGCCGGCAAATCGACGCTGATGAAGGTGTTGTACGGTATTAATTCCATCAATGGCGGTGAAATGTGGTATCGCGGCCAACAGGTGGCGTTTCGCAACCCCATGGAAGCGGTTGCTGCGGGTATTGGCATGGTTCACCAGGAATTCATGCTGGTGCCGTCGTACAGCATCTACGAAAACGTGGTGCTCGGGATGGAATCTGTCAAACAGTCTGGTCGCTGGTCTGCAGGCATTCTGAATCGGCAGAAGGATATTGAGGCTGTTCAGGCCATTGCTGATCAATATGCACTGAATCTGCGGGTAACGGATAAGGTAGAAGATTTGTCTGTTGCCGCCCAGCAGAAAGTAGAAATTCTGAAGTTACTCTACCGTGACGTTGACGTCTTGATTATGGATGAGCCAACAGCCGTCCTGACGCCACAGGAAATCCGCCAGCTGTTCGAGCGACTCAAGGCGCTTCGGGATCATGGTAAAACCGTCGTCTTTATCAGCCATAAGCTCGACGAGGTTCTGGCGCTCTCCGATACGATCACCGTGATGCGCAAGGGACAGCATATTCGCACGTTCCGAAATACGCCGGGACTCACCAAGGCCGATCTTGCCCGCGCCATGGTAGGGCGCGATGTGGTGTTTGCGATAGACAAAACGCCTGCAGAACCCGGAGATGTCGTCTTTGAAATGGAGCTGGTGGAAGCTCACGACCAGCAAGACATGTTACGCCTGCATGAGATCAGCCTTCAGGTGCGGGCGGGGGAAATTGTCGGGTTGGCAGGTGTTGAAGGTAATGGCCAGTTTGAGCTGGTGCAGGTGATGACGGGGCAGGCAGATGTCTCGGCTGGTCGCATTTACCTGTCTAATCAGGATATTACCGACCGGGATATTCGCTCACGTCGACGGCTTATGTCGTATGTCCCGCAGGATCGCAAAATATCCGGCAGTTCGCTGAAATCGAGCCTTATCGATAATGCGGTCATGACCCACCATTACAGTAATCCTTCATTGGGTAATGGAAAGAAAGGGTTGCTGTCACGGAAACGCTGTCGTGCGTTTACCCAACAGCTGATGCAGCACTTTGGTGTTGTGGCGGCAGGCCCTGACACCGCGATCGGTGATTTATCCGGGGGAAACCAGCAGAAGATTATCGTCGGACGGGAATTTGAGCTGGATAACAACTTCATCATTCTGGATCAGCCAACCCGTGGTCTGGATGTGGGTTCCATTGAATATATTCAGCAACGCATTGTGGAAAAGCGGGATGCCGGCGCAGGCTGCTTCCTGATTTCTGCCGACCTGGATGAGTTGTTCAGCCTGAGTGACCGGATTCTGGTCATTTACGAAGGCAGTATTGTGGCGGATCTCAACCCGGCTGACGTCACGCGGGAGCAGGTTGGGGAGTACATGTTGGGCTCCAGGGAGAAAGCCGCATGAAAAAAGACCTGTTAATAGCCCTTGCCGGTGTGCTCTGTGCCTTTCTGGCCGGCATGGCTATTCTGGCTGCACAGGGCTATGACGCACCCCGCGGCTTCATGGCGCTGATTGAATACAGCCTGATGTCAGAAATGTCGTTTGGTGGCACCCTGCAACGGGCGGCGCCGTTGATACTGACGGGATTGTCGGCAACTGTCGCTTTTGGCAGTAACGCTGTGAACCTGGGGCAGCTGGGACAGGTGCTGATGGGGGCAATGGCTGTGACCACCGTTGGTTTGCACGTGGATTTGCCTGCCCCCCTGATGTTGCCGCTGTTGTTAGCGACCGCTGCCATCGCTGGTGGCCTGTGGTGTGGTATCGCGGCCTGGCTGCGTAACCGCTTTAACATGAACGAATTCATCTCAACCCTGATGCTCAACTTTCTGGCCGAGTATTTCACCCTGTGGATGGTGCGCGGGCCGGTCAAGATGACAAATGCCAATACGCCGATGTCGCCGCCTATTGTTGACGGTGGTCACCTGCCGGCCTTGGGCAGTATCAGCAGTTCGATTCTCGTCGCGCTCGTGGCGTTAGGTGTGATTTACCTCCTCTGGAATCGGTCACGTGTCGGCTATGAAATGCGAATGATGGGATTGAATCCTGTCTTTACCCGGATTGGGGGATGCCACAACCGGGAGAATTTCACCCGTGCCATGATGATTTCCGGCGCCCTGGCTGGTCTTGCTGGCGGACTGCTGATCATGGGTGGGATTCAACACCTGTTTCTGATCGGTATCGGCGGAACCTATGGTTGGGATGGCGTCATGCTGGCGATCATCGCTAACTGCCATGTACTGGCGACATCACTGTATGCGCTGTTATTCGCTGTCTTGCAGAATGGCGCGTTGGGCATGGAGCTGGAAACCCGGGTGCCGTCTGAGTTCATCATGGTATTCCAGGCGATTATCGTATTGTTTGTCGTGGCCTCGCGGGAGGTTTCAAGGCGGCTGGTTAACTTGTTGATCGCCCGTCGTGTAGCCAGTGAAGCACTGGCTACTACCCGACAGCCGTCTGAGGAGAGGGTTCATGGATCTGTTTCTTGAGTTGTTCCGGGCAACCCTGCCTGCGGCGGCGCCTGTCCTGCTGGCGGCACTGGGTGGTTTGTATACCGATCACGCCAATGTCTTCAATATCGCCATGGAAGGGATGATGTTGATCGGTGCTTTCTGTGCCGTAGCCGGTAGTTATGTGACCGGTTCCTGGATGGGAGGCCTGCTGTTCGGCATGGTGGGTGGTTTGCTGGCGGCATCTGTAACGGCTTTTTTTGCCGTGAAAATGAAAACGGATGAGTTTGTCACTGGTATCGCCATGAACCTGCTGGCTGCTGGTGGAACCACTTACCTGCTGCGTCAGTTATTTCATGTGAAAGGGGCGTTTGTTTCTCCACGTATTGAGGGTTTGCCGGTCTGGAATATCCCTTTGGTGCAGGATATTCCTGTCGTGGGCGATATTGTGAGCGGCCATCCTTTCCTGTTGTATGTGACGTTTGTCGTCGTTTTCCTGGTGCATTTCCACCTGTTCCACACCCGCTTCGGTCTGCGGCTGCGGGCAGCGGGCGAAGAGAGCCGGGCGGTGGATGCCGTCGGTATCAGCTCTGATCGGATCAAGATTCAGTCGCTGCTGTTGTCCGGCGCTCTCTGCGGTCTGGCGGGTGTGTTCCTGTCGCTGGGCTATGTCCGCCTGTTTGCCGAAGATATGTCTAACGGGCGGGGATGGATTTCGCTGGCGGTGATCATCCTCACCCGTGGTCGTCCCATCGGGATTCTGGCCATGGCCCTGCTGTTCGGATTTACCGATGGTCTCGGGTTCGCGTTGCAGGATTCCATCATTCCTTCCGAATTTACCCAGATGGTGCCGTATATCGTGACCTTGCTGGCGCTGTACTGGTATTCCCGGGAAAAACAGAAACGTAACGGAAAACACGTGAATACCGGCCATCAGGCGGGTATGGATAAAGAGGCAGTTGCAGTATGAAAGCCTGGGAACAAGACCGGGAAATTCGCCTGAATGCGGTACCCAAGCCCTTTGAGGAAAAACCTTCTGACTGGTCGTTTGTGGAAGGTATTCTCAAGGCGCGTCGTAACATGATGGCCAAATTCTGGAAAAGTGAGGTACCCGGTTCCAATGCGCCGGAAATTCCTTTCATGGAAATGATCCAGGCCTGGCATAACCGGGGCTATGACGTCAGTGAGGCAGAACAATGGTTGTCGGCCGGACGTGAAGCCCGTGAGCAGAATGACCACGGCACCATGGAAGTGCTGGGTGCGAGAATTCAGCACGCGCTGGCCAACGCGCCGAAAGACGACAGCAGCGTGTATTGGAAATACCAGACACCGGACACCTTTGAAGCGATCCGCGCGGTTTGCCCGGCGGTGGATAAACTGGATGGTGATACTGCCGGCAACTGCCTGAATGAGAAAGTCTATGGCGGCTGGCTGGGTCAGATTGCTGGTGGCGCTTATGGTACAGCCCTGGAAGGTTTTACTGGCGAGCAGCTGAATGCGTTTTATGGGGATCGGTTAAACGGCTATGTCCGTGAACCGGAAACCATGAATGATGATGTGACCTATGAACTCTGCGTGCTGGAAGCGGCACGGAAGAACGCGGATTTCTCCAGCCAGGATATCGCTGAAGAGTGGTTGCGTTATATTCCCTATGGTTGGTCGGCTGAGCACTTTGCGCTGGAGAACCTGCGCCGTGGGATCATGCCTCCGCAGTCAGGCACGTATCTGAATTTCTATTCCGAATGGATTGGGGCGCAGATGCGCACCATGGTGCATGGCATGCTGGCGCCCGGCAAGCCCTGGCGTGCCGCTGAGCTGGCGTATCGCGACAGCGTCATTTCCCATGAGAAAAACGGTGTGTATGGCGGTATCCATGCGGCGGTTCTGACCTCACTGGCATTTATCATGGATGATGCCCGTGCCATTGTTCAGGCCTCCCGCGGCTATATTCCCGATAACACGTTATTCGCGCACTTGTTTGACCGGACGATTGAACTGGCGAAGCAATACGGTGATCACCGGGAAGTCTGGCAGTCCATGAAGCAAAATGAGCTGCGCACCTACAACTGGATTCATACGTTCCCGAATATGGTGGCGGTTGTGCTTTCGCTGTGGTTCTGCGACAACGATTTTACCCGTGCCATGCGGATTTTGGGGGATTGCGGTGAAGATGTGGATTGCAATGCCGGTGAAGTGGGCACGGTGCTGGGTGTGATGAATCCGTCCTGTGTCACGCCTGAGTGGGCAGAGCCACTGGCTGACCAGCTGGAAACCTACGTACCGGGCTATGAGAAAGTCCGGATTTCTGAGCTGGCGCGTCAGACGGTTTCGTTGATTGCCTGAATGTTCAGATAGCGCATGTCAATGCCGTGCAACAGCAAGTTGTACGGCATTTATTTTTTCCTCAGATCAAAAAAGAGTCAGGTATACTGCTCTTCCTGTTGGCTGGCAGTGCGGACGCAAAACACCACTGCGCAGGGACGTTTGAAGTAACCAGGGATGTATGAAATAGACATAAAATCAACAGGTTATATCGGTTTTGTCTTTTCTGATAACGGGTTGTTCCTAAATGGATTTACCTTTTTATAAGACCGGGTGGTGAACCTGTATCGGGATAGCGGGTCAGAATAAGTAGGGTTAAACGGGTAATACCATGATTTCCCAATTGGCAAATAGGCTGAGTCTGGGATAATAAACAGTTACCCTATGACTCTGGGCGGACGATGGCATGGGTTCACGGGCTGTGGCAGGTCAGGTACGAGGTGTCGGCGTTTTGACGATCCGGGGTAGACTGAAGTGAATGGTCTGGCCCAGGGTAATGGTTATTGATTCTTGAATGGTGGGAGAGTTACATGGCTCGTGGTGTTAACAAGGTTATCCTGATAGGCAATCTCGGTGGTGATCCGGAAGTCCGCTACACGCCCAATGGCAGTGGCGTGTGCAACCTGAGTCTGGCAACCAGTGAATCCTGGAAGGATCGCCAGACCGGCCAGCCGGTTGAGCGGACCGAGTGGCACCGGGTTGTGGTGTTTGGCAAGCTGGCGGAAATCGCAGGTCAGTACCTGCGCAAGGGTTCCAAGGTTTATATTGAAGGCAAACTGCAGACCCGCAAGTGGCAGGATCAGCAGGGGCAGGACCGTTACACCACTGAGATCGTGGTGGATATTAATGGTCAGCTGCAAATGTTGGATGGCCGTCAGGACGGCATGGGCGGTGGTGATTACCAGCAGCAGAGCGCGCCGCGTCAGCAGCAGTCTTACCAGCAGCCTCAACAGCAGCAGGGCGGTTTTGGTGGTCAGCCTCAGCAGCAGGCGCCCCAACAGGCTCCCCAGTCGCAGCCACAATCCGCTCCGGCGGGTGGCTTTGATGATTTTGATGATGATATTCCGTTCTAAACGGCTATCAGGTCACCGGTTTTTAACAACCGCATAAGAAAAGGGCTTCGGCCCTTTTTTTGTTTGATATCAAGCCTGCTTGTTCGGTTTCCCGTTACGGGTTATTGCTGACAGGGGATTGGCGGGGTATTGATGTAAGTCAACGGTTTGGTTTCAAGGTTTTTTTAAACTTTCAAATCTTATTGTCTTCTGTATTCCCCATAATTCTTATGAACAGCATCGAACCCTCCTACTTTGAGGCGCGTTCGCCTCTCGCCATGGCCGAGCTCGCGGAAAACGTCGCCATTGGTAAAGCTGAAAAAGCGTTATACAAGACGTTTGTTCTGGCGATCATGGCCGGTGTGTTTATCTCCCTGGCCGGTATGTTTTATACCATTGTTTCCACCGGTTCCCATGGTCCGAATGCGCTGCCTTACGGTATTTCCAAGCTGATTGGCGGCATCTCGTTCAGCATGGGTTTGATGCTGGTGGTCATGTGTGGCGCAGAGCTGTTTACCAGCAGCACCATGATCTCCATTCCCTGTGCATCCGGCCGCGTGCCGTTTTCTACCATGGTCCGGAACTGGTGTGTGGTTTACCTGGGTAACTTTGTTGGCTCCATCGTTATGGTGTCGATGATTATCTACACCGGACAGTGGCTGGGTGCCCATGGTCAGGTGGGTGCATCGGCCATGTATATTGCCAATGCCAAGATGGGACACAGCTTTGGCCAGGCAATGGTGCTGGGTATTCTGTGTAACATCATGGTCTGCCTGAGTGTCTGGATGAGCTACAGTGCCCGTAGCGCCAGTGGCAAGATGCTCGCCATGATCCTGCCCGTTGCTGCCTTTATTGCGGCAGGCTTCGAGCACTCCATCGCCAATATGTACCTGCTGCCGATGGGCTGGATGGTGCACAACCTGGGTGATGCGGCGTTCTGGCAGGCTATTGGTATGACCCCGGCGGATTTCCCGCACATCACCCTGCACAATATGATTTTCAATAACATCATTCCCGCCACCATCGGCAACATTATTGGTGGTGGTATTTTGGTAGGCTTGAGCAACTGGTTTGTATTCCTCAGGAAACATTGAGGCTTAAGCGGATGCTGTCTTGTAACCGGCCTTGATGGCCGGTTGTCTTTTTGACGCATGAAATAAAGTCATCTGTCACCGATCCGCTATGTCCCCTGCTTAATGCGATCAATGTGTCAGGCAGCGAGATGTCCTGTTAATCAGGCGTTTTTTCGTGGCGACCTCATTTGGGATTGGCGTACAGCACAACGCGTTTCGGGTCTTTGGTAAAGTCAGGGAGTTCATGAGCTTTACATTCAGTATTGGCATCCAGCCTGAAATAATGGTGGCCTGTCGCATTCACCGCCGCGACTTTAGTGTTGACATGCTCATTGTAGTTTTTGGCATTGCAGGCAATGTCCAGCCAGGGATCGATAATTTGCATGTTCATGCCTAACTCAGCGAGGTTGCCGGTGGTCAGTGTCAGTTTGTTTTCTGTCGGCCTGTGGCTGCCATGAATAATGGCATTGGTTAGAAAGAACGTGTGGTCTTTTTGCTGGAAAACAATGAGCAAGGGGGTGATGTTTTCCTTTTTGCTGAGTTCGATGAGTTTTTTGTGGGTCATTAATGCAGTAATAAAGTGGGGGGCCAACTTTGTCTGGTGAGGGATCGCGCAAATTTTTTCCAGACAATCATCAGTATACAGTCGCGTATTGAACGCTGTTGGCGGTAATTCAAAAAGCAGGTCAACCAGATGGTCTTCAGGAAGTTCCTGTTTAAGGAATTGGGTTAGGCATATTGTAACGAGGTCGGGCTGGTCAAGTGCCATCCGAGGCAGAAGTTTAATTGTAGGATGTTGTTTTAATTCCTGATTAAGCATTTCTTCTTGCAGATCACTTAGTTCTTTGATTATATCGGACTCTTTCATAACTGTTATTCCTCTGGCTATATTTTCGGGTGTATGGATGAGCTTTTGGTAGATCAGAATTGTGGCCAGTTTGTGTAGAAGATGGAATGGCATAACCTTCTCAATAACAGGCGCTAATTCCAGGGGAGTCATGCGCTTAATTTGAGTGAAGAGAATATCTTTGCATTGTTTACGTGTGTGATTTACGTCGAGCAGGTGCGCAAGCATTATTGTAATATTGGATAATGACTCATTTTGTAATGTTTGCGATAAAGTGGATTGTGTTTTAATTAAGGCGTCTTTATTTTGGTGAGTCAATATTTCCTCTCTGAATGAATCAATATCGTAGTTTATTCCATCTTCGACCAGTTCTGAGCGAATTTCACGACAGATATTTTCGGCAAAGGGGAGTGTTTTAACGGTTATGATATTGGATAATTGCAGCCATTTTGATACGTCTTCAGGCAGCGTGTTTGCCAATGTGATTTCCTCCGGGGTAACCGACTTTGGGGTGGCCAGCATGACAGGCGGCGGCAGCCCGTATTCCTTTTTTTTCCCTAACGAGGGTAAATGCATCAACGTGAGGGATTCAGGATTGTCCATGAAGTCAGGGAACGACGTCATTGTGGTGGGAGGATTATGGTCGCCTGTCAATACACGTTGACCCAATGTGTTTCTGCGTGCAACGGTGTATTTGACAAATTGGCCATAATCGTCGGGCATGCAGGTGTGGTCAAGCCAGGTGTCAATGATATTGAAGTTGGGCCCAAGCGCAAGACTACTGTCCCCGAGCCTCAGTGAAGGGCTTATGGGCTCACAGGTGCCGAGAAAAACGACATTGACCAGCCTTGTCATCGTCTTATGGTGAATCAGCAGGAAGAGTTGGGTAGTCTCCGGCCTGATATTGTGTCGCTTATGAACTTCGTCCTTCATTCCCATAATTTCCCGATGGGTTAATATTGCACTGGTAAAATGGGTGAGCGCCTTGTTTGTTTCGGTGAAATCACATATTTTTTCCATGGCCTCATGGTCCTGCGGAATGGCTTTTACTGCCTGTCGTAACTGTTCCAGCAGCTCCAGCGCTTCCAGTTTGTCGAGAAAATTGGATAGCGACGTTTGTGATGGACGCTGTTGCGGTGGATTCGCAAGATCCGGCTCAGTCTCTTCCCTTTTGGTAGTGACTTCTGAGATGCGCGCTAACTTGAGCAATGCTTGAATCAGGTCTGAAGGTGAAGGCTGGCTCACCTGAATCTCCGAGAGATGTTGAACGATACGTTCAGCAATAAGCCTGAAATATACGAAAGAATGTTCTTTTACATTCTGTTTGTAACGAGTAATGAATGCTCTATCGAATATTGGTATGCCTTCTTTAACAACTCTTCTTATAACAGGTTCTTTTATTGTTGTTTGCTCAAATTTTTCTGCTGGAGTATATCGCAGTAAATTCTCGATTGATAAGATACATTGTTCTTTGCAGCTTTTGCTGAAAAATACAATGCGCTTGTTGTTTAAAAGGGTTTCGAGGAGTTTTATTTTCTCATCGTTAGGCATATTGTTGAAGTCTGTTGAAAGATCGTTTTTTGTTTGTTCTATTTTTGATTCGTTCATACGTGCTAAATCGTTGTTTTCAATATCAAGCAGTAATTGCTTTGTTTTACGGAAAAGCTTTTTGGCATTTGTTTTTTTTCTGTCGGAATCGTTTGGGTAAATGATGTCGATATACTTTAATTGGCCATCGTCAACGTCCCTGCGTGAATAGCCCAGGGCGTTAGTGGAAAAAAACAGCGTTGGTTTGCTCGAGTATCGCTTTATGTTGAGCCAATCCAGTATGTATGGTGGCAGGTTTTTCAGGCTTCCTGTTCGTTTGTGGTGAATGGGAATCTTGCTCTCAACCGGGCATGCTTCAATGTCTCTTGTCGGTATGGTCGCGCTGCTGCGTTCACCTGCGTGTTGGGGAGGCTTCCCCGGAGGCATTGTTCCGGTTTCCGTGCCGGTATGAGGCAATGGGGAAGGGCTTATCGTGTTGACCTTTTGTTCCATGGCTGGCACTTCCTGCGGATCTATTCACGGTGATACTCAGGTTGGCTGACTACAAGTGATCGACAAGCCCGAATACCATTTTCGACCTTTTTTTTACTCGTAGTTCCGTCCTGTTAGGGCGTTTAACTGCATTTGTTATTCAAGCGGCTTGAATGAGTCATATTGTTCCGTACTGAATTCGGGATGGGTTAATACAATAAGTGCAATGCAGTCAGAAGAAGCACCCGACAAGGTAAACCTGCCAAGGGAAGGTTGCGCAATGGTGGATACCGGACGAGGTCATATTCGTCGAAGAATTACCCCATACCGCCACGGGTAAAGTAAAAAAACGGGCTTTGCGGAAACCGTTCGTCCGTACCCGATAAACCAGTAATCGTACGGGCAGAGGTTGGTGATCTGACCTCTGTCTGTACGGCATCACTTTTTGGCACGAGTGACCGGTATCGACTAGTCTGACTAGACTGCATCAAGTCAGCACTGACAGACGTATGGATTCCCTGATCTATGTGGTCGTCAATCCGGAACAAGATCATTCTGTTTACCATTGTCCCGATCACCCTGCTCTATGGACTGATTAGCGGCCTGCATATCTACCATACCTTCATTCTCTCCCGCCAGGATGTGGAAGAGATCCTGATGGATGAAACCCGGCGCTACGCGGAGTTGCTCGATACCCGGTTACGCCAGATTCAGCAGCAAGGCGTGGTGTTTCAACGGTTTTTACGGTATGCGACGTTACCCGGCGCCAGGAATGGGGTGGTACCGATAATTAAGGACCTGTTGTCAGAAAATCCCTTGCTCTACGGGATGGTGATGAATGATCCGGCTATGGATGATGGACCACTGCTTTATCAGCGGGTGGATAATCAGCTGGTTACCACCCGGATGACTGGCACATGGCGATTGCCAGAGGTTTATCCGTATCACAGTAGCTGGAGTCATCCGGTTGAAATCCCGTTTTCTACAGAAAAGGTCCTATTTAAGCATCAGCCCCTGGAACAGGCAGGCTCCATAGACCTGCTGGTGAAAGTGTCTGATCTGATGACTCTGCTCAAACGGGATAACCCCCGCAAACTGAAGTTTATCCTTGTTGACCGGCAGGCGAATTTTATTCATTCCGATTTTCGTTACACGGTCGTTGATCAAACACTGCTGGACTCAGCCCGAAGAATGGGAGCGTCTTCGCTGGAGGCCATGATTAGCGGGCCTTTAAACCGTGGACAGGAAGCGCATACGACGGACAGGTATAAAAACTGGCGTGTCTGGTATTTTTCCAGTCCGGTACCCGTGGCGGGCTGGGCTTTGCTGGTCAAAATCCGGGAAACGGCCGCACTGGCAGAGCATATACGCTATGCCCTGATCAGTGCAGTGTTGATGATTCTGTCGCTGGTTGTCATCAGCTGCTGTGTCTGCAAGGTGTCCGGTACGATAACACGGCCTTTGATGCGTCTTCGTCAGGCGGTTCGGCGTTTGGGGGATGGTGTCTGGAAGCTGGAAACGGAAAGTTATGCGGATGATGAAACCGGTCACCTGGCCAGAACGCTAGCCAACATGGCCAGACGGCTGGAAGACCGGGAAGAGAGTCTGCGCCAGTTACGGGCCAGTAACATCAGTCGAATTGCCGAGCGATTGCGGGGGAAGTATGTCTATTTTGTCTTTGACGCCACAGGACGTATGACGTATGTCAGCCCGTCGGTATCGGGCATTCTGGGGTATACGCCGAAAGAATTCCTGGACCGGCATGCCGCGTTGTTTCAGGCTTATGCACTGGATTCAGACGGTCAGTGCGTGATGAGTGACGTGCTGCAGGGGCGGGCTATGGATCGTTTCATGCAGTTGGACATGCCGCACAGGGACGGCTCCTTACTCACGTTTGAAATCATCGGCATACCCGTTATTGAACCGGGCAACCGTATTTCCGGCATGGAAGGCATGGCGCATGATATTACCAATATTGTCAGTGATTCCCGCCGTTTTCGCAGTTTACTGGAGTCCGCACCGGATGCGATGGTTATTGCAACGAATGCGGGTGATATCATCATGGCCAACGCCAGGGCCGAAGAGCTGTTTGGCTATGATCGTCACGTGTTGCTGGGACAGTCGTTAGTCTTTCTGGGGCCGCCAGAGGCTGAAGGTAATACGATTGCGGATTTGGTGTGTCAGGTCCTCAGTAATAAAAGGCCGTCTGGATTTGAAACTACCCTGAAAAATTACCAGGGTATGATTTTCCCGGCAGAAATTACCTGTAACCTGCTGGATATTGATGACGAGCGACTGGTCTCCATTGCGGTCAGGGATATTACGGATCGTAAGAAAACCGAATCGGCGCTACGCCAGGCCCGTGATGATGCACAGGTGGCTGATCATGCGAAAAGTGTCTTCTTGTCAAACATGAGCCATGAGTTACGGACACCGTTGAATGGCGTTCTGGGGTATACCCAGATCCTGCTGAAACAGACACCCCTGACACAAGAGCAGCGTGACAGCCTGTTAGCCATAGAAAGCAGTGGTCAGCACTTGCTGACGCTGATCAATGACATTCTTGATTTGTCAAAGATGGAAGCCAATGGTGTCAGGGTTCGAAAGGTTCCGGTGGTGCTTCATAAGCTGGTTGAGAGTGTCAGGCGAATCGTCGGCCAGCGGGCTGAATCAAAGGGGCTGGATTTCCGGGTTGTCGTGGAAAAACGGTTACCGGAATCCTTCGTATCGGATCCCACCAAATTACGCCAGATACTGATTAACCTGTTGGGAAACGCCATTAAATTTACTGATAACGGTTACGTCCAGTTGACATTGTCATTGCATGAACGACAGGTTGTCTTTTCCGTCTCGGACAGCGGCATCGGGATTAAGCCGGAAGATCAGCAACATATTTTTGCTCCCTTTTTGCAGATTGACGCCAGCAGTCATCCGGGGGGAACCGGGCTTGGTCTGGCTATCAGTCGATGGTTGGTCAATGCACTGGGAGGGGAGCTTCAGGTCAGTAGCCAGCCGGGAATCGGGAGTACGTTCCACTTCAGCTTGCCTCTCATGCCTTCCGCTGCAATGGCGCCTGAATCGATCAACCAGGCAATCCTCGATCAAGGCAATGAGATTGCCGTGAGAAAGTCTGGCGGTTCTTTAAGAGTATTGGTGATTGCGTCTTCCCGGGAACGTGATGAGACCCTGTTGACCGGTTTGAATCAAACCGATGTGATTATCTACCAGGCAGAAACGCTGAATGAAGCATTACCTGAGATACGTGCACAGCCACAGGATATTGTCTTGTTATCCGTTTCAGGTCCGTTAGATGACTATCTGGACGCAGTCAGGGCCATCAGGGACATCCGGCAGGATGATCCCCTATGGCTCATCGCTATGTTCGCGGTACCAGACAAATCCTTGTCGCTTCATTTTCAGGAATATGGTTTTGATGGCTACGTCATCAATCCGTTTACAACGGATCAATTTATCAGTGTGATTGAAACGCTGGTTGTGAGAAGTCTCGATAAACAGATTGGTGCTCTATCATCACCGGATGGCAAGCCGGATATCAGCACCTTTATCGCGTTGTCCAAAGCCGCTGAGCTGGGAGATGTTGACCAGATAATGCGAATAATTAACGAATTACAGGTTAACAAGACAACCCGTCAGCTTGCCCGGTTTGTAGGTTATATTTGTCGTACGTTTAACTTTGAGCCACTTGAGCGTTTATGCTGTCATTTCACTTCGGGCCTGAAAGAAACGAACATGCTATAGCGTGGATTCCGTCCCGATTCCTGCCGTAGACAGAAACCAGGACATGACGAGTCTCATTTCATGGTGTGAAATCCGCTCGAAAACAGGCCACTCTGTGTGTTGTTTCGTTAAAAATGACAGTGTCTGGTTTGCTTTCTGCACAGGAGGGCAGGGCAATAGGACAACGCGTCCGGAAAACACAACCGGACGGCGGAGATATGGGTGAGGGTAAATCACCTTCCAGCAGCTCAATCTGTTTACCTTTTTCCTTGTCAGGATCGGGTATCGGCACTGCGCTAAGGAGCGCCCTTGTATAAGGATGCCGGGGATTGCCGTATAGCTCGTCCGCTGTCGCCAGTTCGGCCTCGTTACCCAGGTACATGACCAGCACACGGTCACTGATATGTTTCACCACGCTCAGGTCATGGGCGATGAATATCAGCGAGAGCCCCATGGCTTCCTGCAGCTCTTTCAGCAGATTCACCACCTGTGCCTGAATCGACACATCCAAAGCACTGACAGGTTCGTCGCATATGACCAATTTTGGTTTGAGAATGAGCGCCCGGGCAATTCCCACCCGCTGGCACTGACCGCCGGAAAACTCATGGGGATAACGGTTGATAACATTGGGCAGCAACCCGACACGGTCCATCATCTGACGAACCTGTTGTCGCATGTCTTCCCGGGAGATATCCGGGTAATAGTTGCGCAGGGGTTCGGCGATGATGTCGCCAATGGTCATCCTCGGGTTCAGTGACGCCAGGGGGTCCTGAAAGATCATCTGGATATCTTTCCGGACGGTTCTGAACGTCTTGTCATCGCAGCCAACCAGATTCTGGTTTTGCCAGAGAATCTTGCCAGACCGGGTTTTCACCAGGCCAATCAGCGCCCGTGCCAACGTGGATTTGCCACAACCGGATTCACCCACAATACCCAGCGTTTCGCCTGCATAAAGATCAAAGCTGACGCCATCAACGGCTTTCAGCATAGGCATGGGTTCCCACGGCCAGTCGCGGGCTTTCGGTACGGGAAAATGAACCCGGACATCTTTGACCTGCAGAATCGGCTGTCTTGCATTCATAAGACATCCTCCGTCGTATTGTGGGTCCAGTAGCAGGCTTTTTGACGTTCACCGCGGGTAACCAGTGCAGGCGCTGTTTGCCTGCATTGCGTCATGACATGGGGGCAGCGATCCTGAAACGGGCAACCTTCGGGCAGCCTGAGCAGGTTGGGTGGGTTGCCGGGGATGGTGGGTAATGAGGTATCGCTGTTATCAATGCGGGGAATCGATTCCAGTAGCCCTATGGTGTACGGGTGCTCGGGGGCATAGAAAATATCCCGGGTGGAGCCATATTCCATGGTGCGACCGGCATACATGACCAGCACCTTGTCACAGATGCCTGCAACCACGCCCAGATCATGGGTGATCATGATGATGGCCGTATTGAAGTCCTGCTTCAGTTCGTTGAGTAGCGCCATGATCTGTGCCTGTACTGTGACGTCCAACGCGGTTGTCGGCTCATCGGCAATCAGGAGTTTGGGTTGGCACAGCAATGCCATGGCAATCATGACCCGCTGTCGCATACCTCCCGAAAACTCGTGGGGATACATCGCCATCCGCTTTCGGGATTCAGGCATTTTCACCGCGTCCAGCATCCTGACGGATTCAGCAAAGGCAGCGTCTTTGCTCATGCCTTTGTGCAGCATCAGGACTTCCATCAGCTGCTTGCCGACTTTCATGTAGGGATTCAGTGAGGTCATGGGATCCTGGAAAATCATGGCGATTTTCTCGGCCCGGATTTTGTTGAGTACTTTCTCTGGCAGGTTCAGGATTTCCTCGCCTTCAAATTTGGCGGAGCCCATCGTCCGACCGTTTTTGGCCAGCAGCCCCATGATTGCAAAGGCAGTCTGGCTTTTGCCGGAACCGGACTCGCCGACAATCCCCAGGGTTTCACCCGCTTTGAGAGAAAAATTCAGATTGTTAACCGCGGTCACTTCCCCGTCCGGGGTTGAAAAGTGGACTCGCAGGTCTGTGACATCCAGCAGATTCATCGGGTACTCCATCAACGGTCTTTGGGATCCAGGGCGTCGCGCAGACCGTCACCCACGAAATTGAAACAGAACAGGGTTATCACCAGGAAGGCTACCGGAAACGCCAGTTGCCAGGCGGCGACTTCCATGGCCTGGGCGCCTTCATTGACCAGGGCTCCCCAGCTGGTCATGGGTTCCTGAACCCCGAGTCCCAGGAAGCTGAGGAAGGATTCAAACAGAATCATGCCCGGCACCAGCAAAGATGCATACACCACAACAATACCCAGAACATTGGGCACGATATGTTGCAGGATCATACGATGGGTGGGGGTTCCACAGACTCTCGCGGCTTCAATGAACTCCTTGTTTTTAAGGCTCAGTGTCTGGCCGCGAACAATACGCGCCATATCCAGCCAGGACACCGCACCGATAGCGATGAAAATCAGCAGGATTGAGCGACCGAAGAAGGTCACCATCAGGATAACCAGGAACATGAACGGGAATGACTGCAGGATTTCCAGGATTCGCATCATGATGCTGTCCGTCCTGCCGCCACTGAAACCGGCGATGGCGCCATACAGCGTACCAATCAGCACCGCGACCAGCGCGCCCATGATACCGACCATGAAGGAAATTCTGCCGCCCATCAGGGTACGGACGAACAGGTCGCGTCCCAGACTGTCAGTACCAAACCAGTGACTGTTATCCAGACCGGGAGGAACGGACATGTTGGCCCAGTCAATTTCATCATAACTGTATGGGCTGAGCATCGGCCCGAAGATCACCAGCAGGCCGATCAGGGCAAGAATGACTAAACTGGCAATGGCTGCCCGGTTTCTCAGGAATCGCGCCCGGGCATCTGCCCAGAGGCTGCGGCCCTCAATCTCTATCGACGGTGTGAGCTTGTCCGCCAATGCGTCCATGTTGCCGGTATTGAGGATGGGACCGGACTTGTTATTGGTTAATGACATCAGCAGTTACTCATAGCGTATCTTGGGATCAATCACGGCGTAGAGAATATCGACAATCGCTGTGAACAGGATGGTCAGTGCGCCGATGATGATGGTCAGTCCGAGTACCAGGGAGTAATCCCGGTTGAGTGCGCCGTTGACAAAGTGCTGGCCGACACCGGGGAGACCAAACACCGTCTCAATAACCACGGAACCTGTGATAATCCCGACAAATGCCGGTCCCATATAGGACACCACCGGCAGCAGCGACGGACGCAGCGCGTGTCTCAGAATGATGTGGTGAAAAGGCAGTCCCTTGGCTTTGGCGGTTCGGATGAAGTTACTGCTCAGTACTTCGATCAGGCTGCTGCGCTGAATCCGGGCGATGGCGGCAATATAGAGAATCGCCATGGCCGTTACCGGCAGCACCATGTATTGCCAGCTGCCGTCATGCCAGCCGCCGGCAGGCAACCAGTGGAGTGTGACGGCAAACACCAGCACCAGCAGTGGCGCTATCACGAACGAGGGCAGCACAACGCCTGTCATTGCCAGCGACATGACCAGGTAATCCAGCCAGCTGTTCTGTTTGAGTGCCGCCAGTGTGCCGGCGCTAACGCCGACCAGTACCGTCACGATAAAGGCTGCAACCCCGATTTTCAGGGAAACCGGGAAACTCTGGGCGACCAGTTCATTAACCGTGTAATCCTTGTATTTAAAGGAAGGGCCAAGATCACCGTGGGCAAGATCCCGCAGATAGTAGAAATATTGTTGGTAGAGGGGTTTGTCGAGGTGGTACTTGGCCTCGATATTTTTAAGGATTTCCGGCGGCAGGGCGCGCTCGCCGGTGAACGGGCTACCGGGCGCCATTTGCATCAGGAAGAATGAAATGGTGATCAGTACCAGTAACGTCGGTATGGCAATCGCCAGACGCTTGATGATGAATTTCAGCATACAGTGACCTTATCAGGCAGCACATGACCCGCACTTGCGACAGACGTGTCTGGGAGTCAGGTCCCTTCCCCATAGTGGGGAAGGGGGAACTGTGCAGAGTGTGTCAGGGGTCAGTGGGCCATGATGTAAAGATCTTTGGCCAGGACATTGTCTTCCGGGTTATTCATGGGGTAACCACCGACGTAGCTTTTCACCAGACGGCCCGTGACGTACTGGTAAACCGGCGCCACCGGCATTTCCTCGGCAATCAGCTGTTCGGCCTGCTGGTAGAGTTCAGTACGTTGGCTTTCGTCGGCGACCGTCATGGCCTTGTTCAGCAGGTTGTCGTACTCGGTGTTGCTCCAGCGGGCATAGTTGTTGCCGTTCTCTGTCATCAGCAGGCTGAGCATGGTTGAGGCTTCATTGTAGTCACCGATCCAGCCGGCGCGGGAAACATCAAACCGGCCTTCGCGACGGGTGTCGAGGAAGGTTTTCCATTCCTGGTTTTCCAGGGTGACTTTCACGCCGAGGGCCTTTTTCCACATCTGGGCGATGGCAATGGCAACTTTCTTGTGGGCATCGCTGGTGTTGTAGAGCATGGTCACTTCCAGCGGGTTGGATTTGTCGTAGCCGGCTTCGCCCAGCAGCTTGCGGGCGGCCTCGACACGCTGGTCATAGCTGAGGTTTTCCCAGTTCAGATCGGGTTTGACGAAGCTGTTGACGTTATCCGGCGTGAAGCTGTAAGTGGGCTTTTCACCCTGACCGACGACAAAGTTGGCGATGGCTTCACGATTAATGGTGTAGGACAGGGCTTTTCTGACCCGGGCATCACTGAACGGCGCTCGGCGGTTGTTGAACTCGTAGTAGTAGGTGCCGATCTGTGGGCTGACGCGGATCTCGTCAGGAATTTCCTTCTGGAGTTTCTTGAAGTGTTCCAGCGGAATCGGGGTGCTGCCATTGGTCATTTCGACCTCGCCGGCGCGATAGCGGCTGAGTTCGGCATTCTCGGATTCAATGGGCAGGTAGGAGACTTTGTCGATCACGGTCTTGGCGTTGTTCCAGTATTGGGCGTTGCGCTCCAGTACGATACGCTCATTGACGACCCAGGATTTCAGGGTATAAGCGCCGTTAGACACCATATGGCCGGGCTTGGTCCAGGTTTCGCCGTATTTCTCGATGGTTTTGCGCGGTGCCGGGAAGGTGGTCTGGTGTGCCAGCAGTTTAACGAAGAACGGGATTGGCTTATTCAGGGTAACCTGGAAAGTATGGTCATCCAGTGCAGCAACACCCAGTGCTTCAGGCGCTTTCTTGCCATCAATAACGGCGTCCGCGTTCACGATACCGGGAATCTGCATGTACCAGGCGTAAGGTGACGCCAGTTTGGGATCGACTGCGCGCTGGAATCCATAGACAAAATCATGGGCGGTGACAGGGGCGCCGTTAGACCAACGGGCATCTTTGCGGAGCTTGAAGGTAAAAACCTTGTTGTCCGGTGACGCTTCCCAGGATTCGGCTACAGCCGGGATGATATTGCCGTTGGCGTCCTGCGATACCAGCCCTTCAAAAAGATCTTTGGCAATACGGGAGCCTGGAGAGCCTTCGATCTTCTGCGGATCCAGCGATGCCGGTTCTGCACCGTTCCCCCGAACCAGTTCCTGCACCTTGGCCAGCTTGACACCAGCGGGCACCTCTGCGGCCTGTGCGGCAGTCATTGGCAGGGCTGCCAGTGTCGCCGATGTGGCCAGAATCAGGCTTGCTAATAGCGTCTTTTTCATTCTGTATCGCCTTAACCCGTTATCGTTGTTGATGTTGTTCGCGTTCTTCTCTGCCTGAATTGGACGTAAAGGAAGCCAGTCAGACCAGTGTTCACTGATCCGGTTCTCGGGGTGGGAGTACTGCAGGAGCGCCGTGATTCTGGCGCTACAGCGATTCAGGTGTGGATCACTGCCGATGGGCAACTGTCCCCCCAGTCAAGAATATCAATACCGGCAACCCTTTGCGCTGCAGACAGCGGTCGTCTGTCCATGTCAGACAGACTTAAGGTTGCGCCCGGTTGAAAATCCTTATCTAAAGGGGCTTTTTGTTGTTATTTAGGGCTTGGCAGCAATATATCGGTTTGTCGGGAAGTCTGGCAAGTCCCGAAATCGGCATTTGGGCATCGGTTGCTTCAGAACAGTCATAAATTGCAGGATTTTTGACAAATGGCATGAATTAGGAAGTCTGAAAGCGACCCTGTCGCTACAGGCTGTAGACAGATGCAGCCATGCCGATAACCAGAGAAGGCTATTAATCCGTAGGAAAGGCTTTCTGGATACCGAGTATGAAGCGCAAGGATGACTGGAGCACCTACCGCAAGGGGCTGGGCCGTACATTGCTGTCCTGGTTCATCGGTTTATCCCTGTTGCCGCTGACGATCGTGGGGCTGATCGAATACAACAATGCCAGTGAAAGTATCATCCGTAACAAACACGATGAACTGGCGCATGTGAACCTGCTCCTTTCCCGGCAAATCAATAACTACCATGACAGCGTCATTACCAACCTGTTCTTTCGGGCAGGGCAGGCAACGGATTTCCTCCTGGACCTGAAAAGCAGTTGGGAAATCTCCGACCTTCCCCTACGAGAGTACCTTTCCGGTATCCAGTACCAGGAGGTTGTGGACTGGCATGCCCGGGAATTCGTTGATTTTCTCTATTTTTTCAAATATTCCGATATTCTTCTGACGGATAACAACGGCAATATCCTTTATACCATCCACAAATATCGGGATTTGGGTGAAAACCTGTTTGATGGCGTCCTTTCAGATACACGGCTCAGCACCAAGGTCAAACAAGTGCTGGAAACCGGTGAGCCCCATTACTCCGACCTGGAACCTTATGAACCGTTAGGTGGTGAAGTCGTCAGCTTTTTTGTCATGCCCCTGATCAATGAAGAACGGGAAATCGCCGGCACGATCGCGGTGCAAACACGCTCTCAAGATGACCTCAAGCTTCTGCTTCATCAAGGTATGGATACCGGAGACCATGTCTCATCGTACATTGTTGGCGAGGATGGGAAAGTTCGCTTCTGGGCAGAGGATGAAGACCTTTCCTATGGACAGAAGATTAATACAGCTTCAGTGATGGATTGGTTGAATCATATAGATCCTGTCACGGGTGAGTATGTGGAATCTCATGAGCATCTTGCAGAGTATCAAGGTCGCAGGAATGCCAATGCTGATAAGCACGATCATGACCATGATAAAGATGAATACCTGGAAGACATCGATGACGGTACCGCCATAGCCCATATCGAGACATACCGTAATTACAAGGGCGATATGGTGTTGGGCGTTTATCGACATATGGAAATCATGGGAACACCCATGGTTCTGTTGACAGAAGTGAACCTTGATGACGCTTTGTTGCCTGTGACCCGGTTCCGGGATCAGTTATTTACTGTGCTGGTCATAACCAGCATTGTTGTTTTGCTGATATCGATGGTCTCGACTCGCAGAATTGTACAGCCGTTGGTCAGGATCAATGGCTGGGTAAACCGTGTGGCATCCGGTGAGTATGTCAAAGGTGAGGTCATTGAGCAGCAGAATGAAATTGGTCAGCTGAGCCGAAGTTTCAGCATCATGACCGAGCAGTTGCGACGGGTCAGCGCTGAGAATGAAGCCCGAAACTGGTTGCAGAGCGGTATTACCGGGCTTAATGAGGCGTTGCGCGGGGAGTTAACGATCACCGAGCTTTGCCAGAATACCTTGAGCTTTATGTGTCGTTATCTGCGCTTCCAGGTGGGCGCGATGTATGTGCTCACGGAACGGAACCGGCTGGTGATGATGGGCAGCTATGCCTATACCCTGTCCAGCGATCACCCGGTGTCATTTGTCATGGGTGAGGGACTGCCGGGGCAGGCAGCCCAGGATCGGCAGACGATGTATGTCGGTGTGCCGGATGACTATTTTCCGGTTTCCTCGGGGTTGGGATCCAGCTGCCCTGACCGGGTGCTGGTCATTCCTATTATGTTTGATGACAGTGTCAAAGGGGTGCTGGAGTTTGCACTGTTGGGCAATATTGATGATCGTGCCCAGCAGTTTATTGATGCGTCACTGGAAAGCATTGCCATTGTATTGAACCGGGTTCAGGCACGGGAACGGGTTCAGGAACTGCTGGAACAAACCACCCGCCAGACCGAGGCGCTGACCAGGCAGCAGGATGACTTGCGTACGGCTAACCAGGAGCTGGAACACCAGACCCGGATCCTGAGGGAATCTGAAGAAGAGCTGAAAAGCCAGAGTGAGGAGCTGCAGCGGGCCAATACGGAGCTGGAGGAAAAAACGGAATACCTGTTCCGGCAAAAAGCTGAAATTGAAATCAAGAATGCGGAAATTGAAGACTCCCGCCGTGATCTGGAAACCAAGGCGCAGGAGCTAGAGGAAGCGAGCCGTTACAAGTCCGAGTTCCTTGCCAATATGTCCCATGAGTTGAGAACGCCGCTCAACAGTATGCTGATTCTGGCCAGGATGCTGGCGGACAATGATGATGGCAACCTGTCAGAGGATGAGGTGGAATCGGCCCAGGTCATTGATAAAGTGGGCCATGACCTGCTTAACCTGATCAATGATATTCTCGACCTTTCCAAGGTTGAAGCCGGTAAGCTGATCCTGAACCTGGAAGACGTGTTGCTGGAATCCATTGAGCGGCAGATGCGGGACCAGTTCAGTGCTGTCGCTGAAAACAAGGGACTCGATTATATCGTGGCGTGTGATCCGGGCCTGCCGGAGTCTATCCATTCGGATAGCCAGCGTCTGATGCAGGTGATCAAGAACCTGTTGTCCAACGCGATCAAGTTCACGGAAGAAGGCAGTGTCACCTTGCGGATTTTTAAACCTGGTGACGACGTCCGGTTTACCAGTGAAAACCTCAGGAACAGTCAACATGTGATTGGCTTTGCTGTGAAAGATACCGGTATCGGTATCCCGCCAGAGAAGCAGGCCGCGATATTTGAAGCGTTCCAGCAGGCCGATGGGTCTACCAGCCGTAAATATGGCGGAACCGGACTGGGCCTTTCCATCTCCCGTGAAATGTCGGTATTACTGGGCGGTGAGATGCAAATCACCAGTGAGGCCGGCAAGGGGGCAACCTTCACGCTATATCTCACGGATATGCCTGAACAAGCGGTGGACGAAGAGGTGTCCGACGTTGACAGGGGCGATGACATGATTGCGCTGCCTGAGTCGAATGACTCGCCAGCCATATCAACGGTCTCGGCAGAGAAAACGGCCAGTACACAGCCGGTTGCAATGAAACCGGACGGTTCTGACCGGCCTCTGCTGATTGTGGAAGACGACAAGATTTTTGCGGCTGTTCTGAAAAAAGTTGCTGAGAGCTCAGGCTATGAATGCGTGGTCGCGCATTCAGGCAAAGATGCGCTTGAGATTGCCCGGAGAGTGCATCCCCAGGCGGTCATCCTGGATCTTGGTTTGCCGGATATGGAAGGAGAGCAGGTTCTTGAACGGCTGAAACAGCAAACCGGAAATCGCAACATGCCCGTTCATATCATTTCGGGGCGTGAACTGGATAGCTCTCTATTGCGCAAGGGCGCGACGGCGCTGTTAAAGAAACCCGTTTCTGAAGAGCAGCTGCATAACCTCTTTGGCAAGCTGGAGAAAAAGCGCGCTAACGAAATACAGAAAGTCCTGATTATTGATGCTGATGAAGCAAGTCGTGAGAAAACCATCGCCATGCTGGGGAGTCGCGGAATTGAAACCGGGGTTGTGACCAATGGCCATGATTTGCGGGAAGCCCTGAAAAAATCACAGTACCACTGCCTGGTCATTGATATTGACCTGCCGGACGAAGACGGCACTGCATTGTTGCATGAACTGCATGATCAGCTGGGGGAAAGCATGCCCCAGGTGATCATCAACACGTCGCGGGAGATTGATCGGGAAGAACACCGGGAGCTGGCAGAGTTCGCCGGCACCATGGTCATGAAAGGCGAACACTCTGAAGATCGGCTGGTCGATGAGGTCAATCTCTTCCTGCACAGTATTCAGCCAGGTAAACCCAAAAAACCAGTGGCGAAACCGGCGGCTGTTGATGATAGCGCCCTGAAAGGCCGCAAGATTCTGCTCGTGGATGATGATCTGCGTAATACCTTCGCCCTTTCCAAGGCCCTGCAGAAATACCACCTGGAAATCGTGCTGGCCGACAATGGTGAACTGGCGCTCCAGCAGCTGGAAAAAGAACCGGACGTAGAATTGGTGCTGATGGATATCATGATGCCGGTCATGGATGGGTATGAAGCGACTCGCCGTATCCGGGCTCACCCCCGTTTCAAGAACCTGCCGGTGATTGCATTGACCGCCAAGGCGATGTCCGATGACCGGGCAAAGTGTATTGAAGCTGGCGCCAATGACTATATGACCAAACCGATTGATATGGAAAAGATGGTGGCTATGTTGAAGCTCTGGTTACAGCAGAAACCGGATGATACCGCCTAGCCAGGCTATACGCTTGCCTGTCCGATGATGTCATTTTGTAGGAAATTTGCCTCAGTGGATGAGAGGAAGGAAAAAACTGCCGCGTTTTCGGATCTGTTACTACCGACAGACAGTGAGTCGCTGCCGGAAAATCCGCAAGAGAGTGAGTCAAAAGATGATCTCAGGGTTCTGGAAACTCTGGAGATCAGGCTGCTGCTGGATGCGGTAAAACAGCACTATGGCTATGACTTTCATGATTATGCGCCCGCTTCTCTTAAGCGCCGTATCCGGGAATTCCGGGATGATATCGGTTGTGAGCATATCGCTGATCTGATTCCCCGTGTGCTGCATGATGCTTCTGTGTTTGCGCTGCTGTTGCGTCATATGTCGGTCACTGTCACGGAGATGTTTCGGGACCCGGCCTTTTTCCGGAAACTTCGGGAAGAAGTGATTCCCTGGTTGAAAACCTGGCCTTTCATCAAGATCTGGCACGCCGGCTGCGCAACGGGGGAAGAAGTCTACTCCATGGCGATTTTGCTGGATGAGGCGGGTATCCTGGATCGTGCACAGATCTACGCCACGGATCTGAATGAGGAATCATTACAGATTGCCCGGCGGGGAATCTATCGCACGGAAAACCTTCCTCTCTACGAAGAAAATTATATGAAATCGGGTGGTGAAGGCTTATTAAGCAATTATTACCATCAGCGTTACAGTTCTTTGAAATTCCATCGCCGACTCTCCGCCAATATGACGTTTGCCAATCATAACCTGGTGACTGACGGAGTATTTGGCGAAATGCACCTGATCATTTGCCGGAATGTATTGATTTATTTCAACTGCGATCTGAAGAACCGGGTATTTCAACTTTTCAATAGCAGTCTGTGTCCGAAAGGCATGTTGTGCCTGGGTACCCGGGAAAGTATCCGCTTTACGGATATCGACCCTTTCTATGAGACCGTGGATATTTACCAGAAAATCTATCGGAAGAAAGCGGTGGCAGAATGAGAATGCATTCGTTTGCTGCTGTTGTTATTGGTGCTTCTGCAGGGGGGATTGAAGCCCTTAAGGTTTTGTTCAGTGGATTGCAGCCGGCGTTTCCTTTACCTGTGTTTGTGGTCAAACACATTGATGCCGCCGCTGATGACAGCATTATTCGTTATTTGAATCAAACCAGTCGTTTGCCTGTTTCGTTTGCCGATGATCAGGAGCCCGTCGAAAGCGGTCATATTTACCTGGCGCCACCGGGTTATCACATGCTGATTGAAGAAGATTGCAGTATCAGCCTGTGTGTCGACAGAAAAGTGGCTTATTCCCGCCCTTCTGTGGATGTTTTGTTTGAGTCTGCTGCTGAAGCCTATGGTTCCAGCCTGATTGCTGTGGTGCTGACCGGTGCTAACCGCGACGGCAGCGTCGGCGCCCGGCAGATCAAGCAACGGGGCGGGCTCGTGTTGGTGCAGGATCCGGCAACAGCCGAGCATGAGGTAATGCCAAAGGCCACTCTTGCCGATACAGACGTTGATGGGGTGATGGCGCTGCCGGCATTGGCGGCTCACCTGAACGAACTGACAGGACAGTAACCGTCTCATGGACGCTATGGAAGAAAACACGCAGGAACCTAAATTACCCAAGATTCTGGTGGTGGATGACAAGCCGGAGAACCTGCTGGCAATGGGGAAACTCCTGAAGCCGGTGGGGGCTGAAATCTTTAAGGCGTTGTCCGGCGAAGAGGCGCTGGGTCTGGTGTTAAGGCACGAGTTTGCCCTGATTCTGCTGGATGTCCAGATGCCGTTCATGGATGGTTTCGAAACGGCCCGCTTTCTCCGCGACAATAAATCGACGGCGACTATCCCGATTATCTTTGTGACAGCCATCAGCAAAGAAGATAAACATATCACCGAGGGGTATGAGTCCGGGGCGGTGGACTACCTGTATAAGCCGGTTAACAAAGATATCCTTCTGAGTAAGGTCCGTGTTTTTCTCCAGCTCGATAAACAGCGGCGTGAACTGGAAGACCTGGCAACAGAACTCCGCACATTGAGTGAACAGAATCATTTGCTGCTCGATTGTGCGGCAGAAGGCATTCTTGGCATTGATCCGGAAGGCAACATCTCCTTTGCCAATCCTGCCGCGTGCAAATTATTGCAGCAGGAGGAAGCGGTATTGCTGGGCGCTTCCGTTCTTCCGTTCTTCATGGAACCGGGTATTGAGAACATTATTCAACAATGGACGGTCGGTGAGACTGATCCGGAGAGTATCTATTCAAAGACAGCCACATTGAAAGTGGGCGATAACGATAGCCTCCCGGTCGAGTTCAGCGCCTCTCCCACGCAGACAGAAAACGGCCATGTGATGGGCGGCGTGCTGGTTTTTCAGGATATTACCGAACGCAAGAAACTCGAAGAACACCTCTTGAAAATGGCCAAGTACGACAGTCTGACCGGACTGGCGAACCGCACCTTGTTCATGGAATTTCTGACAGCGTCTATTACCCGCAGTGAGATCAGTCAGCACATTACCGCTGTTTTTTATCTGGATCTTGATCACTTCAAGCCCATCAATGACAGCCTGGGGCATGATGTTGGTGATGAGCTACTGAAAAGTGTGGCTGAGCGGTTACGGCAGAATGTTCGCCGGGGAGACCTGGTAGCGCGCCTGGGCGGAGATGAATTTGCCATTGTACTGGACGATGTTGCCAGGCCTGGTGACGTGAAACTGGTCGCTGAAAAAGTTGTGGAAGCGATCTGTCGTCCGCATCTCCTGGGCGGTAGGGAGTTGCATGTCAGTACCAGTGTCGGGATTGCCGTCTGGCCAGAATGCGGCAAAGCGCCGGATGAGCTGGTTAAGGCTGCCGATACGGCCATGTATGTCACCAAAAAGAATGGCCGCAGGGGCTATCAGTATTTCACGGATGCCATGCGGGAAGATAACCGGCGCAAGGCCTCCATGGAACAGGCGCTGAAGACGGACCTTCAGCGTGGGAATTTTGAGCTGTTTTATCAGCCGATGGTGGGGCTTGAGTCTGGTCAGGTGATAGGCTTTGAGACTGAAGTTCGCTGGAACTACGAGGGCAGACTCTGTTTGCAGGATGAATTTTTGCCATTGGTGGAAGAATTGCGGCAAATGACTCCCCTCGGGGAATGGATGTTGAATAACGCAAGCCGGGAAATCGCGCAGTGGCGTTACGCCGATCCGGAACGAAAGCAAACCCTGTTGGCCATGAATTTGTCGTTAAGCCAGTGCAAGGACGTCAACATCCAGGCAATGATTGAAACCCTGCTGGAACAGCAGAATATTGATCCCCAGGTTATGGAGATCGAGATCTCAGAGCGTTTCCTGAACGAAATTCCAGGCAAGGTCATCAATGATTTAAAAGCGTTAAGAAAAGTGGGTGTTCATGTGGCCCTGGATAATTTTGGGAGTGGAACATCTGCACTGAATTATTTGCGTCGCCTGACGGTTGATGTGGTCAAGATTGACCCTGGCTTTATCCATGAGATCGGGCGTGACAGTGCGACAGAAGGCATTATCCGCGCCATGACATTCCTGGCCAAGGATATGGGCATTAAAACGGTGGCTGAGGGGATTGACAGCGAAGCCCAGCTGGCGTTTGTCCGGGAGCTGGGATACGACCGGGGTCAGGGGCTGTTGCTGGGCGCTGCGAACCCGGTTACACGGCTGGAAAATGTGGTTGCTCTGCCTGATAAAAACAGTGCAGGTTGAGTGGCGGAGTTGACAGTCGGGTGATATCACGCATTCTTATGGAATACCCTGTTTCATAAGTCACGGAGTTCTTCATGCCCCTGCCTGTTTTGGATGCGGAGTTACTCAGCAAGACATCGTTATCGGACGATACGCTTGAGCTGACATTTCAGCTTGTCGATGACAGTTTTTCCTTTCAGGCGGGGCAGTTTGTATCCATTCAATTCGAGCTGGATGGAGAGAGCTACAAACGCAGCTATAGCATTGCCAGCTCGCCTGATACGTTTAAATCAACTCGCCAGTTTGATATTGCCATTGCACTGTTGCCGGATGGTCGTGCCAGCCGTCGGTTTCAGGAGGCCATGCCCGGAGAACGCTTTGGGATTACTGGCCCCTTCGGATTCCTGGTGTTACCGGACAGTTTGCCTGAGCGGCTGGTGCTTGTTGGTACCGGCACCGGGATGGCGCCTTATCGTGCCATGTTGCCAGAGCTGGAGATGATAGCTGCCAGTGGTATTACCCTGCATATCCTGATGGGAGCCAGGTATCGAAAGGATGTCATTTATCGCGAGGTATTCTCTTCACTGGCTGCTCAATTCGAGCACGTGACATTTGAACTTTGCTTAAGCAGGGAAGCAAGCCCGGATGCCGGGATGGCAGAATACTCTGGTTATGTTCAGACAAGATTCCCTCACCTGAACTTGTCCCCGGAGCGTGATCTTCCTTATCTGTGTGGTAATCCTGCCATGATCGATGATGCTGTGGCCTGGCTCAGTGAAGCAGGGTTTGGCCCACGGCAGATCAAGCGCGAGAAATATACCTTTTCGCGCTAGTCCGTTGTCTCTGTGCTGTCAGGAAGGCAGATTGATCAATTTCGATAATAATAGCCCTACGACAAGCAGGGAGTTTGGCGATGCCGCACTCGTTCAAAAACAAGACTGTCGTGATTACCGGCGCCTGTGCAGGCATTGGCAGGGCACTGAGTCAGCGATTCGGTATGGCTGGTGCACGTGTCGCATTGATTGATCTGAACCGTGATCAGATCGCGACCTGTATTGATCATCTCGAAAGCCGGGGAGTACAGGCTAAAGGGTATTGCTGTGATGTCAGTGATCAGCAAGGGGTTCATGAGACGGTTAACCGGATTGTTGAGGATTTTCAGCACATTGACGTGTTGATCAATAATGCGGGTATTACCCACCGAAGTTTGTTTGAGGACACCGACATTGAGGTTCACCACCGTCTGATGTCAGTCAATTATTTTGGTGCGCTTTATTTTACCCGGGAGGCGCTACCCGCACTCCTCGATAGCCATGGTCTGGTGATCACCATGAGCAGCATGTCCGGTTTTGCACCATTACGTTATCGGTGTGCTTATAGCGCGAGCAAACATGCACTGCACGGCTTGTTCAACTGCCTGAGGGTTGAACTGATGGATCGTGACGTTGATGTCATGATGGTCTGTCCGGGGTTTACGGCGACGGATATCTACAAGAATGCTTTACAGGGAAACGGGGCTATTGTCAGAAAGCCTTTTGCCTTAACCGGGAAATCTGCCTCTCCTGCGGATGTAGCAGAGGAGGTTTTTATCGGTGCAGGTAAGCGCAAGCGCCTTCTGCTTCTGTCCAATGTGGATTGGCGGGCGCGATTGTTTGCCCGCTTTTTTCCTGTTTTCTTTGAGCGTTACCTTGCCCATCGAATGGGTGGTATGTAGAACCTGGCACTATCCAAGATAGGTATTGCGAGCGTCAGGAAACATCAGGGCGATAATGACTGTGCTGCTTACCAGTAAAATCGATACCAGTACGATGGGGTGTCGGGGAGGCAATGAGTCGGCTAAACGCCCGCAGCCATAAAGCCATAGCGAAAAACCCAAGGTACCGAGCGCCAGACCGCCAATGACATCTGTCGCCCAGTGGACGCTGAGGTAAAGTCGTGAAAAACCGACCAGCATGGCGATCGCGATACCAATGCTCCAGACCCATGGCCGTTTAACTTCCGGAATGGCAAGTGCAACATAGCGAGCGAGCCAGAGTGACAGAAAGGTTGTTAATGTCGTATGTCCGCTGGGAAAAGAAAAGCGAACCAGGTCTGCGGGATTATCCGGCCGGTTCAAATCAAGCCCCCATTTCATTAGCCATAAGACGCTTTCCACACCCGTAATCAACAGGCACATAAGCAGGACAAGTTGCCATTGCCGATTCATTGCCAGCCCTGTAACGGCCAGCCCAAACCAGACCAGCTGAACTTCATGGTCTCCTATCAGTGTGATGACGACCATAATCTGGTTCATCAAACCGGTATGGTTGAAGACCAGCCATTGGGTAATCGCAGCATTGGCAAATTTCAGTTCACCAAAAATCACTAGACAGGTGATGAGTAACAGGCTGATGGAACTGGCATACACCAGATAACGGCTACTGATCGATAATTTGCCGGAGGTTGCTTGTTGATCGTCCGTCAAACGGATCTTGTCATAGATATACCCCCCCATGAATGCACAAAACAGGCTGGTGCCGAACAGGATGGCAAGAATAATCAGAATATCTTCGGACACGGGGGGAGACACCTGCATGGAAGCGCCAACCAGGTAGCCCGGCAGAATATAAACAGGCGCCCAGGCTATGGCAGAAATAATATTGACGACATAAAAGCGGGAAGCCGGCATATCCAGCATCCCTGCCACCAGTGGGATAATCGGCCTGACCGGACCAATAAAACGCCCAAAGGCTATACTTTTTCCGCCGTGGCGATGAAAGAATTTTTCACCATCTTCCAGCCACTGGGGATGTTTGGTAAACGGCCACCAGTTGGCGATATGGCGATGGAACACCCGACCAAGGATGAAACTGATACCATCCCCAAGCACGGCGCCAATGAAGGCAGCAATGAGTGTTGTCCAGACATCCAGCACACCGCTGCCGGCAATCGTTGCAGCGCCAAACAGCATGACCACGCCGGGCAGAACAATGCCGGCAATAGCCAGGGATTCAACCAGGGCGATCAGCATGATGCTGATCGCCAGCCATTCATGGTGGCTGTGCAGCCACTCCAGCATGGGCTGGATGTCGGTTAGATCCATACTGTACCTGCCGGAACCTCATAAACAGGTAAATTCGGTGTCATTGATGATATCCCACTATTCAATAGGAACTTGCGTGCTTAATCACGCCTCGTTATGCTCGCCCATAAAATAATGATAAAAGCGTATATAAAGAAGACTATGATGTCTCCCTCTGCAAATTTGTCCCCTGAGGTGGATACCTCTCGCATCAGTATCAGCGCACTTTATACGGGTCATGTCTGGTTTCGTCACGGCTTGTCACTGCCAGAACTTTACTCGTTCAAGGGAAAGCTGAGTTACGGGGCACTGACGCCGGTCAATGCATTGATTCGGGCAGTAGCCGGTGCCGATATTGAAACGTTTCTACTGGAACGTCATGTCATTATTGATGAACTGCTTACCCGCGCCATTGAGGATCAGGGTGTCTGCCAGGTGGTTGAGATTGCCGCAGGCATGTCGCCGAGAGGCGCCTGCTTCATGCGAAAGTATGGGGATTCTCTGCACTACATTGAAGCCGATCTGCCCGATATGGCTGCCCGAAAGCGGCGCTACCTTTCGCAGCATGGCCTTTTGTCCGACCGGCACCAGGTCGTTGAATGCAATATTCTTGCGCAGGAAGGGGCTGATAGCCTCTCGGCCCTGTTCTCTGCCCTGGATACGGATAAGCCGGTTCTGGTCATTACCGAGGGGCTGGTGAACTATTTTGAGTTACCGGTTATTTCAGGTTTCTGGCAACGCCTCGCCGATAAGCTGGTGACGTTTCCCAGGGGAATTTACCTGTCTGAAATCTATCCTGATCTTCAGGATCATCCGCTCTATGGCTGGGTACAGTTTGCCCAAAAGATTGTGGGTTTGTTAACCCGTGGCGGATACCCTTTGCATTATCGGGATGATGAGGCAATACGGGCAGGGTTTTCCGGCTGTGGATTTGCCGATATCAAGGTCCATAACCCTGCCAGTTTTTACGATACCTTGCCTTTGAAAAGACTTGAGATTCCCAGCGCCGTGCGGATCATCGAAGCCGCGGTCTGATGAAGACCGCGGCTTGATTAAATGTTATGTGCGCAAAATAATGAGAAAAATGAATTGCAATCGATAAATCATTTAAAAATATTTTTTACAGTATTAGTCGCTGTATTCATTGCCAACATAGCCGCTGGCGCTGTTATAAAATACTGGATTGAATATGACGCAAAAGTAGCACTCGAAGAAGCCGCGGAAGCACTGCGTCGTTCAACTGAAGAGAACCAGAGGAAACTTGCATTAATCAATCAGAAAAATAAAGAAAAATCAGAAAGAGCAAAAAAGCAAAGAGAGTACAATCTGGCAATAATGAAAAAAGAACAAGAAAAAAGAGCTAATGCTCAAAGAATAAATCTAGAAGTATGTCAATACTGGTCTAACGAATATTCAAAGACACGTAGCAGTTACAATAAAAGCATGCGCGACAATGCCTGCAAAAGAGCACGTCAATATTAGTCTATTCATATAAGTATTTTAATGATCACCGTAATACACATAAACAAGTGCAGGCAGCGGGACACCGCTTTCAGCGACGCCCCTGCTGCAAGCGTTTATCCGGCAATGTCTGCGACAAGTTCTTCCTCAAACAGAGCCAATGGCTGCTGGTTCATGAAATAACTGTCGTCATTGAGGTAGTGCCGGAATTGTTCCGCCGTCTGCAGGTCTATGTGGATAAAGTGGCCGCGTAACTGATCGTCTTCCTGTTCCAGAATATGCACAGACAGGCTGATGCCTATATTGTCTATTTGCAGCTCCAGATTGCGCTCATTCAAATCCAGGGAACGGTTTTCTTTCAACGACAGTCGGGCGCCGAAGAAATTGATATCGTCAATGCGGGCGGCAATTTTTTCGCCGCTATGGGTTTTCAGAATGCAGGCGCCATTGCGAATCGGCACAAGGCGGGGACTGATCCGACGTTCCATAGTGACCATGGCAATTCGGCCAAGCACCTGGTAGTCCTTGCCGCTGCTGAGTGGACGACTGTTGAGGAAATGATGAAATAACCGGCAGGTCCCTTCTCTGCGGGAAAAGATACTCATGTGGTCGGCATTGTGTATCAGGGCAAAAGTTGAGCGGGGGCATCGCAGGGCAAAAGCCGCGTTTTCGCACGGGAGTGTGAAATGATCGTATTCACCGGTGGCGACCAGCGTTGGGCATTGCGGATACTTGTCGAAACCCTTGAAATCGATCAGGCGCTGCGTGTTCTGAAGAAAACGTTCCCGCTCTGCTTCATTCAAACGGGAAACCTGGCGAAACAGCAGTTTCTGATGAGTACGCCCCAGCCCTGTCTGCTCCACATGGTAATGATTGATCATTGTGGTCACACAGCCTGCCGCAAATTCCTTGATACGCCCTTCCCTGCAGAGATGCAAAGATTCTTCCAAAGTGCGCATCAGGGCAGGGCGACCCATGGGCGTGGTGCCACTGAGCAACAGTTTTTCGATGCGTTCCGGAAATTCAGTGGCAAACAAGCTGGCAAGCAATGAACCGTAGGAAATACCAATCAGGTTGATACGCTCAATACCGCAGACATCCAAAAATCCTTTCAGCAGACAGGCCATATCCTCCAGCGACAGATCCGGCACCAGTTGTGGATTAGAACCCTGGGAGGGCAAATCCAGCAGAATAACCGGGAAATCCTGAAGGAAAACTTCCACTTCATGCCGAAAACTACGAAAGTTCTGAAACGCGCCGGAAAGGAAAACAACCGGTGTTCGATGGTCATTGGCGGGATTGGAAAAGGCCTGGTACTGCAACAGCCATTGCCCGAACTCGATGGAGACAGGCTCTGCGTCCAGCATACGAGGACTGAAGGAGCGGGTATATTCCATGGTATTGTCCCTGACGGCCCACTTTTTGGCAGTGGTTTCTTATTTTTGTGTTGTACCAGACATCAAGTGGTACGATAGTTTTGGATAGTATACATATTCTATCGATGTGTATACCCTCGATGATCCTCCGTTGTTGTCAGACGATGTCATTTGCCCTTCTCATTATCACTACCACTCAATCGGGTAGCGCTCCTGCGATAACCGGTACCATCCCACCACTAGCCGATATAAGAGATAAAGCTGATTCAGAAACAGGATCAGATAACCAATCAGAAGCAGGGTTAGGCCCAGCCCGATAATCGCTAAAAGCAGGTTGATCCAGAAGGTTCTTATTTGCCACGTATAGTGGGCATAGAGCAGGGCGTCATCGGTCCGGGCGCGGTAGACGTAGGCTATGATAACAGCGACCAGCATCGGAAATGCCGTCGGAATGCTCAGGGCAATCAGGGCATAGGACACATGGGCGGGGGTACGGCTTTCAATCATGGTCGTCATTCCGGAACAGGCATGCGCGCTATTGTCGGTGAGAGTGGTTGGGATTGCCAGTGGCATATTTGGCCGTCTGTTTCTATCTTTACGGTTTTTTTAATCGCCGTATGACTACGGTTCCGTTTCTGGAAGTCAACCATGTCCGGTCTGTCCTGTCCCAGAGTCGCGCTGATTTGTGGGGGGCCTTCGCCAGAGGCTGCTGTGTCTCGTTTATCTGTGGGACGGGTGCAGGCAGCGCTTAAACCGCATTACCCTGATCTGCACGTACTGGAGCTGACGCCCTCCATTGCAGTGGAACTGCATCGTCTTGCACCGGATGTAGCCTTTCCTGTCTTGCATGGTCCGCCGGGAGAGGATGGCACTGTTCAGGGATTGCTGGACATTATGCAGATTCCCTATGTGGGTTCTGGTGTGACTGCCAGCGCCCTGGCGATGGATAAACTGCTCACAAAACAGTTGTTAAAAAGTCATGGTATACCGCTTGCCCACGATATTGTGGTCAACCGAGAGGACGGGATCGACAACGCCGTTCAGACCACACTGGCGCAACTCGGGAGTTCTGTGGTGATCAAACCCCGTTCGCAGGGGTCGTCTCTTGGAACGTCGTTGGTGCGGCAGGCCGATGCGCTTGAACCCGCATTCAGAGAGGCTTTTTCCATCGAGCCGGATGTGCTGGTAGAGGCCATGGTGCAGGGTAAAGAGGCTACTGTTTCGGTGCTGGAGCATCCGACGGCTATGGCTCTGCCGGTTATTGAAATTCGCTTGCCTGAAGCATCCCTTCAGTCCGGTTATGGGTATGATGAAAAATACACGCCGGGGGGAAGCGAGCACATTATTCCTGCAAGGCTGACAGATCACCAGTATCAGCTCTGTGAAGCCTATGCCATAAAGGCTTTCGAGGTTTTGGGCTGCAGGGATTTTGCCCGTGCGGATTTTATTGTTCCGGAAGATCAGGATCCCGTTTTCCTCGAAATCAACACTATTCCCGGGCTGACACCGACCAGCCTGCTGCCGGACGCTGCTGAGGCGGCTGGCCTGGCATTTGATGATGTGCTGGTCTCTCTGGTCGAGCGGGCATTGTCCCGTAGTCCATCACATGCCAGGGCGCCTGATCGGTAATTTTACGTATCTGTTGCCCTGTCGCAGGCAATGTTTTTACAATGCCTGTCCCATACCCGATGCAGACCACCATGACACCGGAACGTTTCCAGAAGCTGCGGGCTGCGCTTGACCGTCGTCAGCCTGATCTGGCGTTATTGACTGATCAGGTGCACAAAGCCCATAACCTGGCCGCCATTCTGCGCACCTGTGATGCCGTTGGTATTGAAACGGTGCATCTGTCTCAGTCACCGGTGCGTGCCCGTCAGCTGCGACGTCGTTCCATGGGCAGCAATCGCTGGGTCAATGTCGCGACACATGACAGCATTGACACGGGTATCCGGCATTTTCAGGCACAGGGATTCAAGGTTTATGCGGCGCACTTCTCCGAGCGTGCGCGACCCTATCATGAGTTGGATTTCACGGTACCCTGCGCTTTGCTGATGGGCGCCGAAAAATACGGTGTCAGCGAAACCGGTGCTCATCTGGCAGACGAACATGTCATCATTCCCATGCAGGGAATGGTGGAGTCTTACAATGTCTCAGTGGCCGCGGCGATTATTCTGGCTGAAGCCATGCGGCAGCGGGAACATGAAGGGTTGTATCGTTATAGTCGTCTGGATCCGGACCGTTATCACAAGACGCTTTTTCGCTGGTGCTACCCGGAGCTGGCCCGTTATTGTGATGAACGACAGGCGGCCTATCCGGCGATAGATGAGAATGGTCTTCTGGTAGACCCTTCCAACTGGTATGAAATGGTCCGGCAGCAATCAAATAAACATCGGAAATCATAATAAACGACCAGGCCACAGGGGCGACCTGTAGCGGCAGGCGGTGTGAAAGGAGTTATGAATGAGCAGTGTACTGACAGAGCTTCTTGACCTGTTGAAGCTGGAACGTATTGAAGAAGGCATTTTTCGTGGCCAGAGTCAGGATCTGGGCTTTGGTAATGTCTTTGGTGGGCAGGTTATCGGGCAGGCGTTGTCTGCAGCGAAACAGACGGTCAGCGAAGACCGCGGACTGCATTCCTTCCACTGTTATTTCCTGCGTCCGGGCAATGCCCGTCAACCCATTGTTTATGAAGTTGATAACGCACGGGATGGCAAGAGTTTTACCACCCGTCGTGTTGTCGCGATCCAGAATGGGAAATCCATTTTCAACCTGGCGGCCTCTTTCCAGATCGAAGAGGAAGGCTTTGCTCACCAGATGCCGGTAATGCCAGAGGTGGACGGGCCTGACGGTGTGACCTCTGAGCTGGAGATGGTCAGACGGTTTGAGCAGTTCATTCCGGAATCCATCCGCGACAAGATGACCTGTGACAAACCGATTGAGATTCGTCCCGTCAATCCCAACAACCCCCTTCAGCCGGAAAAGCGAGATCCGGTGCGGTATATCTGGCTGAAGGCAGCCGGAACATTGCCGGATGATCTGAGGGTACACAAATACCTTTTGGCTTATGCGTCGGACTTTAATTTCCTGCCGACATCGCTGGAGCCCCATGGTGTTTCGTTCTGGAAGAAGAATATGCAGGTGGCCAGCCTGGATCATTCCATGTGGTTCCACCGTGATTTCCGGATGGATGACTGGTTGCTGTACGCGATGGAGAGTCCTTCCGCTTCAGGGGGGCGCGGTTTTGTTCGGGGGCAATTGTTTGATCGTCAGGGACGTCTTGTGGCGTCATCTACACAGGAAGGTTTGATTCGGAAGTGGGCCTGAACAAACCATTCATAAAGGCAATAAAGCTATTCGGGCATTGCCATCAGAAATAAGCGCAGTACCGGTGTTATCGCGCCTATTGGGGTGTGCTTTCGTCAAAACTGACGTTATCATGCCCTAAATAGACGGTTTCCGTCGGCCATCCTGCTAAAAACCGCAGCATTACGGTCGTGTACGGCAATAACCGTCCTCGAACAACTCTGAGACAATACCGATAACAATTGCCTGAAGGAACTCGAGTTTGCTGCGCCTGTCATCCATTCTTTCGCTGCTACTGCTGCTGTCACTCCGCGTTTTTGCGGCCGATCATGCAGTGATTCTTCAATACCATCATGTCAGTGATGACACACCGCGCAGCACTAGTGTGACCCCTGCGCAGTTCGAAGAGCATTTATCCTATCTAAAGGATAACGGTTTTACTGTCATGGCATTGCCGGACGTCATTGAGCGCATACGCAAGCATCAGCCATTGCCTGACCGTGCTGTAGCAATCACATTCGATGACGCCTATATCTCCATTTACCGTGAGGCATTTCCGTTACTGAAGAAACATGGCTATCCATTCACCATTTTTGTGAACACGGATGCCGTTGAACGCGGGTTTGGCGAAGCATTGAACTGGCAACAGCTTAATGAGTTGGCTAAAGCCGGTGCCTCAATTGCGAATCATGGCGTCAGCCACGGGCACCTGGTGGAGCGTACTAAAGGCGAAGATAAGCAGGCCTGGTTGAACAGAATCCGGAAGGATATCGTAACCGCGGAAAAGATTATCAGTGAAAAAACAGGCCAGGATCTGAAACTGTTTGCCTGGCCCTATGGTGAGACGGTGCCTCCCTTACGCCGGCTGATTGGGGATATGAATTTTGTGGGGTTCGGTCAACAGTCGGGTCCGATTGGCGCCTTATCGGATTTCACCAAGCTACCCAGATTCCCGATGGGGGGCGCTTATGCGGCGATGGACTCCTTTATCACCAAGGTAAATACGCTGCCGTTGCCGGTCAGTGAAAAAACACCAGACAGCAGCTTGATTGACGAACAGAATACAACACCGATTTTACAACTGACGCTGGCTGATGGGGCATATCAGAAAAAACTGCTGGCCTGTTACGGGTTGGGGGAAAGCCTCAAGATCAACTGGCTGGATGCAGAAAAAACGACGTTTCAGATACAGTCAGAAAAAGCGATTCAACCCGGTCGCTCCCGTTTCAACTGCACGGCGCCGGACCAAAGTGGACGACGCTATTACTGGTATTCTCATGACTGGCTTCGCCTGACCCCAGAGGGCAAGGCGCTGGATTGATCAGGTTTTACCCCGAGTGATATTCGGCCGCCTCTCTAGCGGCCGTTTTCTTGATGCGCGTCATGCATCCGTTAAATAGGTCTGTTTGGCAGTTCCCTCACCACTTCCCGTCTATTCATAATTTCTCCCTGGTTTTCCCTGTACAGGTTTTTCAGGAGAGGGTATGTCGGAAATCACTTTTGCAGATTTCAAAAAACTCGATATTCGGGTTGGCAAGGTATTGTCGGTTGAGCGGGTGCCTGATACAGAAAAGCTTTACAAGGTACAAATCGATATCGGTGAGGAAAAGCCCCGTCAGACAGTGACGAGCCTGGTTGATTATTACACGGCAGATGAGCTGTTGGGACATGAGGTCGTCGTACTGACGAACCTGAAACCGGCCAGGATGCGGGGCGAGTTGTCAGAGTGCATGCTCTTGTGTGCGGAAACGGATGATAACAGTCAATGCCGTCTGCTGATGCCTGAACAGTCCATGGCGCCGGGCTGTCCTGTGACGTGAGCTTGAACGGATAGCTGGCAATATCCGCTGATCGCTTGATCAACGGCTGTTTCCAGCTAGTTTTTATATATAACCATCAGGAAGGTGTGTTCAGGATGAACGAAGATACCGTCAAGCAACTGGCGCTGATCATTGCTGCTAATTGCCTCGAAAACGGCATTGTTGATGAGCTGCACGGCAAGGGCACGATTACGGACGTGCAGAAACAGGCTTTCAATAAGCAGGTGGCTGACAGGATTTACACTTTCCTGCTTTACCTGCTGAATAAGCCGTCACAACAGTATTCCGCCCTGCTGGAAGCGCTGGCGCAGAAATATCCACAGGACTGGTCGTTACCTGAACTGGATAACCACTTCACGGATATTGCCGGCAAGACCGTACAGATGCCTAATAATGGCCCTCAATAACCGAGGGCGTCTTTCCTTCCTGTCCCTGGTGTATCAGGTCTGATTATTCAATATCAGGCTTTCTGCCGTCTAAGATGTGAATCAGCCATGAAATGTGAAAGCCTGTTTGGTCAACGTCAGTATGCAACCGATGAGGAATATTTCGAGACCTTGCTTGAACGCAAGGGGGTAAAGCTTGAGCGTATTCTGTCCCGTGGGCATGTGACCCCAAAGGGTGAATGGTATGACCAGTTGCAGGATGAATGGGTCATGGTGGTACGGGGAGCGGCGAAGCTACGCCTGGCCGGTGAACGAGAGTTAGTTAACCTGCAGGCTGGCGACTATATTCTCCTGCCAGCCCATTGTCGTCACCGGGTGGAATGGACATCACCCGATGAGGAAACCGTCTGGTTGGCGCTTCATCTGGATACGGAATCATTAGAGCAGTAAAGCAGTATGAAGAAGGCAGCAAATCACCGATATCAGGTGGTCTATCGATCCGGATTGATCACGCTGGGGCTGCTGTTGGTTGCACTTTTCCAGACAGGTCAGGGAATGACGCAGGAATTGACCGTGCCGGATGCACTGGTTTCGTTACAGGAAAACCTGGATATGCCAGTCAGTCGCAACTGGCAGGGGATTACCCGGGCTTTCTCACGCTGGGCGCGTAAGCCGGGGCAGGAACGCTGGGAACTGGCTGAGGTTGAGGTAACGCCGGAGCAGGAGGTGCGTGTGCATGAAGACCTGCGACAGCTCGGCTTCAGCCAGGCGCTTAAGCCTGTCAAAGAGCACTATGAATATGGTGTCATTCTCGGCGCAACCAGCCCGGGTATGCTGGAAAGGACTCACTACCTGGCCGAATTATGGCGTGAAGGTGTGCGTTTCAATCGGCTGGTCTTTCTGACGGGACAGCGCCCGCTGGATGCATCCGCAGACCATTTCCAGTCACTGATGAAGTCCCTGCAGCAAAAAACGGATGTTGCCCATTTTTCAGGTGATGCAGCTCCCATGCACGAAACGGAAGCGGCCCGTTTGTTGTACCTGTATGTTGATCTACCACCGTCCATGCGCAGGTTGCCGGTGGATTTTTTCGATACGGAAAGAACATGGCAGCATCAGCAGTGGGTACGTCCCAATACCCGGGATACGGTCAGAAGCTGGCTGCAGCGCAACCCTTCGCCGGGCTCGATACTGATGGTTTCGACACAGCCACATGCCGCTTATCAGCATGCGGTAGTGCGTAGTGAATTGCCCGATAGGTTTTACCTGGAAACGGTCGCTCCAGGCATCTCAAAAAGTCAGTCACTGGCCGTGATGCTGGATGCTGTCGCGAGCTGGCTGAAACAGTTTGATCCTGCCCAGGGACTAAATCCTGCCCTTTCCCCTTGAGTCATCTACTTTTAAAAGCCTGGAAGCAGTCAGGCGTGCCTGCTGCTTACTTGAGCTAATAAACGACAAAAGGTGTGTAAGATGCGCGAAATCAATCTGGCAATTAACGGTTTCGGCAGAATCGGACGTAATGTGCTCAGAGCGGTCTATGAGCATGGTTATCGTCAGAAAGGCATCCGTGTAGTAGCGATCAATGATCTGGGTGATGCCAGGATCAATGCACATCTCCTTCAATACGATACGACCCATGGCCGGTTTGGCTGTACTGTGGATGTGGAAGGTGACTGCATTACCGTGGATGGTGAGCCTGTTCGTTGTTTTTCTGAAAAAGATCCCGCCCGTTTACCCTGGCAATCCCTCAATGTTGAAGTGGTTCATGAGTGTACCGGTGTGTTTCGGGATCAGGCAGGCGCCGGCAAGCATCTGGAAGCCGGTGCCGCGAAGGTGATCATTTCTGCGCCAGCCAAGGATCCTGATGCAACGATTGTGTACGGTGTGAATGACAATACGCTGACGTCAGCGCACCGGATTATTTCCTGTGCTTCCTGTACCACAAACTGCCTGGCGCCTGTTGCGGCTGTTTTGCAGGATGCCGTGGGGATTGAGTCCGGCCTGATGACAACTATCCATGCCTATACCAATGATCAGCGTTTGACGGATGTCTACCATTCCGATCTGTATCGTGCTCGTGCAGCCGCTCTGAACATGATTCCGACCAAGACGGGGGCTGCTGAGTCTGTGGGGCTCGTGCTGCCTGAACTTTCCGGAAAGATTAACGGACTGGCTGTGAGGGTGCCTACTATCAACGTGTCGCTGGTGGACTTCTGTTTTGTGGCCAGTCGTACAACAACGGTTGAAGCTGTGAATGATGCTGTGCGAAGCGCCAGTCAGGAAAGTACGGTGCTCGCTGTGAATGAGGTGCCGCTGGTCTCTATGGATTTCAACCATAACCCGGCATCGTCCGTGTTCGACGCGAGTCTGACTCGGGTGCAGGGACAACAGGTCAAGGTCATGGCCTGGTACGACAATGAGTGGGCGTTCTCGGTTCGTATGCTGGATAACACACTGGCTTTGATCAATGCCGCCTGATGGGGAGATTTACTCTCCCCACCGGGGTATCAGGCTATGGTCAATACCCAGATGATTCAGTATCCGGGCAACGATGAAATCCACCATGTCATCCACGGTTTCAGGCTGGTTATAAAAACCGGGACTGGCCGGGAGAATGACGGCACCCATCCGGGTCAACGACAGCATATGCTCCAGGTGAATCGCTGAATAGGGTGTTTCGCGTGGCACGATGATCAACTGGCGTCGCTCTTTCAGGGCAACATCTGCGGCGCGCTCAATCAGGTTGTTGCTGGCGCCGGTGGCAATCGCTGACAGCGTCCCGGTACTCGCCGGGCAGACCACCATCTGTGATGGTGCGCCACTGCCTGATGCGACAGGGGACATCCACTGTTCGTTGCCCAGAACCCGAATCTGGTCGGGTTTGGCGCGGTATCGGTCCGTCAGGAAAGCCTGGAGATCCTGACGGCCGGAGGGAAGTTTCAGGTTCGTTTCCGTAGCAATCACCACGCGGGCCGCCTTGGAAAGCAGGAAATACACCTGCCGGTTGGCAGCGACCAGGCATTCCAGCAGTCGCAGGCCATACTGGGCACCGGAAGCGCCTGTCAGCGCAAGGGTGACAGTGTGTGATTTATCGGGTGCCTGATTCATGCGGATACCCTGTGGTTCAGGGCATTAATGAGTTTCTGGTGCAGTCCACCAAAACCGCCGTTGCTCATGATGACCAGGTGATCTCCCGTTCTGGCCTGCTCAGCCAGTGAGAAAACAATATGGTCAATGTCAGGGTCTGTATTAGCGGGCACCGGACTGTGGGCAACTTCGTCTGACAGTGACCATCCCAGCCCTTCGGGTTCATGCCAGGTGACATCGCTGGCTGCCGCTGTTGCCGCCGCCAGGTGGCCCTTGTGAATCCCCATTTTCATGGTGTTGGAGCGGGGTTCAATGATGGCCCGGATAGTGGCGTCTGCACCGACGCTGGCACGGAGGCCTTCCAGCGTTGTGGCAATGGCGGTGGGGTGATGGGCGAAATCATCATAAATGCGGATACCGTCAATCTCTGCCAGTAATTCCATGCGCCGTTTCACACCAAGGAAGCCGGACAGGGCCTCGCAGGCCAGGGCCGGTTGCACGCCGACATGCCGGGCGGCAATGATCGCGGCCAGGGCGTTATGCATGTTGTGTCGACCGGTATGCCCCCAGCAGACGTCGCCCACTGCCGTGCCGCAGTGCTGGATGGTAAAGCGGGAACAATCCTTGGCGATGGGGATGGCCTGCCAGTCGCTATCAGGTCCTATATTGCTGACGTCACTCCAGCAGCCCATCTCAATGACGGCATTCAGATTGGCGTCATCCGTGGGTTTAATGATTAGTCCATTGCCGGGAATGGTACGAACCAGGTGGTGAAACTGCTTCTGGATGGCGCCAAGGTTCTCGAAGATATCCGCGTGATCAAATTCCAGGTTATTCAGGATGGCCGTGCGTGGCCGGTAATGCACAAACTTGGAGCGCTTGTCGAAAAAGGCGGTGTCGTACTCATCCGCTTCGATCACAAAGAAAGGCGTGCCGCCCATACGGGCTGACAGACCAAAATCAGACGGTACACCACCAATCAGAAAGCCCGGCGCCATGCCGGCATGCTCAAGAATGACTGCCAGCATGGCGGACGTCGTCGTTTTTCCATGGGTGCCGGCAACGGCCATCACCCAGCGATCCCTGAGGATATGGTCAGCCATAAACTGGGGGCCCGAGGTGTAGGGAAGTCCTTCGTTCAGCACATATTCGACCGCCGGGTTTCCACGGGACATGGCGTTGCCGATCACGACCAGGTCAGGTCTGGGATTGAACTGATCAGGACTGTAGCCCTCCACGAGCGCAATACCCTGTTCTTCCAGCTGGGTGCTCATGGGGGGGTAGACGTTCTGGTCAGAACCGGTGACATGGAAGCCCTGCTCCCTGGCCAGCAGCGCCAGGCTGCCCATAAAGGTGCCACAGATACCCAGGATATGTACGTGCAAGAGATCGTCCTCGGAATTGATCGCAGGCCGTGAGAATGGCCGTAAACATTGATGATATTAACGGTGGCAGTCTGTTGTCAGCAAGAACAGAGCGGTTTTGGCTGGTGATGGGGGAAATGTCGCACCGGATCAAAGGCGTTTTTCTGTCACGATAAAGTCAGACAAATTCGGTAAAACAGGGTTGAGAGATAACGTGGATCTCATCATAACCTGGCGCATGCAAGAGTAGGGTGCCAAAGGATTTTTCTTCATTGAAAAAATCTTCTCAATTTGAACAGGCGTTCTACGCTGAAGGTTATGGACTGAAGGAACAGGCATTAAATGATTAAACGAAACCTGCTTGCAGCATTGCTGCTGGTACTCCTAGGGCTGACAAACGCCCAGGCTCGGGAAGAAGCCCTAGTGAGTGAAACCATTGATGAACCACTCTATAAACCATTTATTGAGCGTTACATACTCGATGAACTGAAACTGTTGCGTCAGCAGTTGCAGGCCATGCGTGCAGAGATGGCTGAAAAGGTTGCAGAGGCCAGATTGGATGCATCAGACCGTGCTATGCGGTATACCACTGATACCACTAATAATATCTTTTTCATCATAACGGGGGCTGCGTCCATTCTGGTGTTGCTTGGGTGGCGTTCGCTGCGAGAGGTGCAGGAAAATGTTGAGGCAACGGTTGAGCGCAAGGTTTCCAAGTTGACGGGTGAGTATGAACAGCGCTTGCATGACGTGGAACGTAAACTGAAGGTACGTTCGGAGCAGATTCTTGCCGCACAGGAGAAAATTTCGGAAACCAACCAGATTCACTCGCTATGGATGCGTGCCGGGCTGGAATCCAGCCTGCATGAACAGGTCAATATTTATGACCAGATCCTGGAAATTAATCCTGAAGATGTTGAGGCTCTGACCTACAAGGCTGATGCCTTGATGGATCTGGGAGAAACCCGTTGGGCACTGTCGCTATCAAACCAGGCGATTGAACACGATGCAGAGTACCCCCTGGCTTATTGGCAACGCGCGTGTGCCGAAGCAGAACTGGGACAGCAGGAGGCTGCAGTGCGTGACATTACTATCGCGATAGAAAAATCCCCGGCGTTGAAAGATGGACTGGATAATGAAAATGCCTTTCGGAACTTGCGGGAGTTCCCGTCATTTTTAGCGCTACTCAATACGGAAACCGTTTGATGGCCGATTTCTGTGGTATGAAATACAGGTCAACAGCGTTTATCTGTAAAAAACGTTGAAAAAATATGCAAACCTCATAGCATGGCGACTCTGGTTCAGTGAGTAACAGAGCACCATGAAGCGTATAACAACATTGTTCACCGTTTTCCTGGCCGCCACCCTGATGATTTCCGCCCCCATGGTGGAAGCCAAGAAATTCGGTGGCAGCAAGAGCTTTGGCAAGTCGTTCAAGACTGCGCCGGCGCCCAGCAAGAGCCAGCCGGGCAGTGGGTTGTTTGGTAACTCCCAGAATGCCCAGAAATCCACAACCACTCAGAATGCACAGAAGTCCTCGCAGCAGTCTGCACAGGGTACTCAGCAGAAATCCTCTAACCGTGGTTTATGGGGTGGCTTGCTGGGTGGCATGCTGGCAGGTGGTCTGCTCGCTTCGCTATTCGGAGGCGGTGCCTTTAACGGACTGCAGATCATGGATTTCCTGATTATCGGCCTGCTGGCCTTTGGCCTGTTTGTGCTGTTCAGGAATATGAAGCGTCGTACGGCTTATGCCGGGCATGGGGCGTCCAACCCTTTTGGCAGCACCATGGGATCCTCAATGGATAACCGTTATAGCAGTACCCCGGATGCCGGTTTTGACACAGAGCGACTGGCTGGTGGAAGTAGTGCACCAGTATCTGCGATGGGACAGGGCTTTGCAGACAGCGAAGTTCCCATGAACCTGCCCCCGGGGTTTGATCTGACGGCATTCCTGAAAGGCGCCCGTGAGCATTACCGTACCCTGCAGGAAGCCTGGAACCGCAATGACCAGAACGTTCTGCGGGAATACCTGGCACCAGAGCTCTTTGAGCATCTGGTACGGGAAAGGCAGTCACTTGCGGGTGACCAGCATACCGAAGTGATGTATGTGGATGCCGACCTGGTGCGCGCTGACACCTTGCCCGGCAAAGCGCAGATCAGTATCAGCTTTACTGGCCGTTACCGGGATACTGTTGAAGGTGTTGAAGAAGATCTTCACGACATCTGGCACCTGGAGCGGGATCTCAATCAGCCCAATGCACCGTGGCAGATTGTTGGTATCGAAGGCTGATCCTGACGTCTTGACGAAATGCAAAAAGCCGGATGATTCCGGCTTTTTTGTGTCCCCAAACCAGCCAAACCGTGATAACAGGTCTATAGTCGTTAGCATGGAAAGCAATGACACTTGTCCGTCTGTGTGTTAGCGTTGCCAGCCTTTTTCCTGATACTTTGCTTCCATTCCCGTTAATCCCCCGAATCTGATCATGGATTGTGCACAGTAAGCGTTAATGATCTGCACAATCTTTCGGTGTTCCCGTGAAAGAGACCCGCCCAGCTGAGCGGGCAGGTGAACACTTGTGTGGGGAGGGAGTGCAGGCCGAGGATCAGCCTTTCCACCTGCTAAAGGAGTCTGGTTTGGTAGTTGAGCTGTCTACCCACAGGACACTGCTGATTGCAATTCTGGTACTGTTTATCGGCAAGTTCATTAACCGGCGCGTCCCTTTCTTCCGTAATTATGATATTCCCGAGCCAGTGACGGGCGGGTTGTTTGCATCTATCGTTCTTGGTCTGTTCCATGCGTTTGAAGGCGTGGATGTTCTGTTTGACACCACGTTGCGTGACTCTCTCCTGCTGGCGTTTTTCACCAGCCTGGGGTTGTCTGCCAAGCTGGACACCCTGATGCAGGGCGGCAGAACCCTGGTGATTTTTCTGGGGCTGTTGATACTGGCGTTGCTGTTTCAGAATACAGTTGGAGTCACGATTGCCAGCTTGTTGGGACTTGACCCGTTGATAGGATTAATCAGCGGGTCGGTATCGCTCAGTGGCGGTCACGGTACGGCGATTGCCTGGGCGCCGGTGTTCGAAAAATACGGTATTACCAATGCCATGGAGCTGGGCACTGTCTGCGCCACATTTGGTCTGGTGCTGGGTGGTTTTACCGGTGGCCCGTTGGCCGAACGACTGATCCGTATCAATCGCCTTAAGTCGACCAGCGAGGAACATATCACCATTGGTAGCCGCTATAACGAAGAGCATGAGCCAATTGATGCAGAAAATACTCTCTTGGCGTTGTTTACGTTGGTACTGGCTATGGTGGCTGGTGCGACGACTGCACGCTGGCTTGTCAGTATGGGGATCCAGATCCCGGAGTTTGTCGGGTGCCTGTTTGCCGGAATATTGGTGACAAACCTGATTCCCAAGGTGTTCCGTAAACAACAGTGGTCGTCAACTGTGCCCTCTCTGGCAGTGATCAGTGATGTCTGCCTAGGTTTGTTCCTGGCCATGTCGCTCATGAGTATGCAGTTATGGACATTAGCCAGCATGGCAGGGCCATTGTTTATCCTGCTAATGGTGCAGACATGCCTGATGCTGGCCTTTACATGGTTTGCTGTCTACCGCGTGCTGGGGCGTGACTTTGATGCCGCTGTCATGAGTTCCGGTATGGTCGGTATTGGTCTTGGCGCAACCCCTAACGCGATGGCAAATATGACCGCTGTCACACAACACTACGGGGCTTCACCCAAAGCTTTTATCGTGGTGCCTTTGGCTGGGGCGTTCTTTATCGATATTGTGAACAGTGTTGTGATTCGGTTGTTTATCGATTTGCTGGCCTGACCGGCATAGTTAAATCAAGATCGAGCTTTACCCAAAAAGCGGCTTAAGACAGCCGCTTTTTTTATTTCCTGCTTGCCTTCGGTCCAGCGATCTTTGTAGTGTGGGTAAATGCTGTCATTGCTGTTTGTGAATTAACAACAATAACCGGATACCTTCAGGCCGATGACAATGAAAACAAGAATAACGGGATTTCTGGTATTACTGGTGATGATTGTGTCAGGCTGGCAGTTGTTATTGCCTGAGCCCAGGTCTGAGACTTCCGTGTTGAATACACTTGGCACCCAGACGACGGATATTGACGACAATACCACTGATGTTGCCTTTAGCTGGGCAACGGTTGCAGAAGAAGCTGGAGTCAGTCAGGAAGAAGCAGAAAGCGCTTATCAACAACTCATGTCGCGTCAGCAGCAGTATGACAATGTGATCGATTTCTTTAATGGTGAACAGTCTAATGCTGAACAGGTCATGGCGGATATCAAGGATATGGCCGAACGTGCTGAAATATCCGCCGGTGAAGCGTTGTTTCTGGAACTGGCATGGCTGAATCAGACTGAAACAGATACCGATGTTCTTAAGGAAAAAGCAGCCCGGTTGATCGAAAACTCTGTTCAGGCCAGTGCGGTACAACGTCAGGACCCAACCGATGATCCCCAGTTTCAGGAATATAAGACATTGGAAGCCGAACTGGTCAAAGAGGTGATGACGATGGAACAGTTTCCTGATGAGCAAAGCCGTTCGCGTTACCTGGCGATGAAGCTTCAGGAACTCCGTGAAAAGGTCTATGCGCAGTAGATCATGACGGGAATGAAAGATGCCGGACAGCAATGCCCGGCATCAAAATATTAGAGTAGTTGACCGACCAGCCAGTAGAGCAGATTGAACGGTTTCTGGTAATCACTGACTTCATCAGTTTCATGAGCACGCATCATGGGGCCGGTACCATCCATAATGTTGTTCACAAAATCCTTCAAGACCAGGTTCTGTTCCTGAATATCAGCGTTGCCGAATTCAATGATGGACGTGCAGTGGGATTCGTTCACATTCCGGTATCTCGGGAAGTAGTATCCCCAGTTGTGGGTCTGATCCAGCAGGGGGATCAGGTTATCAAACGTATCCTGTTGCCAGAGCGTTTTGATTTTTTCCAGCCGTGAGGCGGCATCCGGATCATTGTAGATATCCTCATAAAACCGCTCATAGGAGTATGAGGAGTAGTTGGCGTCATCCAGAAAATGCGTCATGCCCAGGCGATCCGACGGGAAGCGGTTGGCAAGGCTGCTGTAGATGGACGACCAGTCATTGGTATCAAATGCCGAATAGCGCTCCAGAAGCGCATTGAGCGGATTTTCATCCATCGGGTTGCCGTTTGGTGTCCAGGTCGTCCAGGCGTCAATGATCGTTTTCTGGAGCGGCAGCTGGGGGTAAGTTGCCGAATCGGTGCTACTGTATGGCGCCTGGAATACAGGTCCGGAGTCGTCAAACAGATAGCTTCTGGTGGGCGCCATATCCTCACGCAGATGCATATAATTCAACAGGGCGCCGACACTGCCCGCGCTACAACCTGCCGTCATCATCTGGGTTGGCCGTGGTAAATTGTTTTTCAGCCAGGTGATGACTGAACGAGTATTCTTGAGGCCATTGTGCAGCCAGACCAGATCCGGCTTTTCTCCCTTGGGGTCCTCATAGACCGCTGCCTTGTCACCGACGTAGATATCACCGGTGCAGTAAGGGATGTAAACCAGGTTCCATTTCTGGGTTTTCACACGGTCCCAGGGATGCGCCCGGAAAATAAACGGTGTAACCGCCACCTGCGCGATGGAACCGGTATTGATAATGGTGGTGGGATCCAGCACTTCCATATAGTTATCCGGAATCCCCCTGGCATTACGCGCGCCACGTATGCCTGATTGTCCGGAGCAGCTTTCATAGTCCCAGCAGGCGCCGCCGCCTTCCATGTAGATCAGGGTGTTTTTGGTATTGGGCACCGTACTGACAAAAAACTTGTAAGGCGAGCCATTACCGCAGGCTGCACCGGTGCTGGCAGGCACTTCAATTTTCTGCCATGCGTAATAGCGTTTGGGATTATAGCCGTAGTTGAAACCGGATTCCGATTTTGCCAGAGGATACATTCCCTGGGTATCACTGTCGTTTACGGGATGGTCAGCGCCCGGTGGATTAAACAGGTTCAGAAACGTGCGCCACCGGGAATAGTCGCCCTCTTCGGCGTGGGCTGGAAGACTGCCGAATAGCATAAGCAGTGTCAGGATGGTTGTACTCAGTGCGCTTGTGCAGAATTGCATGTCATACCCTCTCTCATTGTTATCGTGGGTACTTCATTTGTAATGACTGCTGGGTAAATACTCCTTTGTTACGGAAAACTACGGCGTCGATTGGTTAATCTTCACGGGCGCATGCACGCTTGTGGTGTTCGGAAGGATGAGTAATACACCAATCGTTAACGCAGTGTATATAAATTGAACGATAGTACATAAATGGTGGTCAGTGAATGTGCAGGTTACAGAAATCGTGAGGGTGAAAACGACGTCATATCAATGAGCGGTTTGTCGTTAGTGATTTGTTCTGCCAGTAATCGACCTGTAATTGCGCTGGTGCCAACCCCGACATGCCCATGGCCAAACGCAAACCACAGACCGGGATGCCCGGGGGCTTCACCGATGACCGGCAGGCTATCTGGCATAGAGGGACGACTGCCGAGCCATACGTCACCCGTCGGATTCCCCAAAGGGAGGCAATGTTGTGCTGCCATGGCTGCTTGTTGCAGTTGACGAGGAGAGGCAGGAGCATCACGGTGGGTTAATTCGATACCTGTCGTTAAACGAAGTCCCTGGGACATCGGGGCAATGACAAATCCCCCTTCGACGTCATAGATCGGATGTTGTAAACGACAGTCAGGCGCTGATTCATAGTGCTGGTGATAACCCCGTTCCCAAGCCATGGGAAAACGGTAACCCAGGGATTCTGTCAGTGTGTTACTCCAGGGGCCGAGTGCCAGAACGACTTGGTCTGTTTCGAGCGTCCCTTGTGAGGTTTCAACAGTGAACTGCTGATTTTGTGGAATCAGTCTTTGAATGTCCGCTTGCAGATAGCATCCGCCTGATGACTGAAACAGATTGGCGTAGTGGGTAACAACAGCGCATGGGTCTGAAAATGAGGCTGTGTCTGTGAGCCATAAGCCTTTGGCATATCTGTTATAAATAGAGGGTTCCAGCTCATTGATCTGGGAAGAGGAAAGGATGTTATAGCCGATGGACAGTTGGTCGTAAAAGGTTCTTTCCCGGTGGCTGTCCTGGAAAGATTCCTCATGCCGGTAGAGCTTTAGCCAGCCGGCTTCCCGAAGCAGGTCCAGGGCGTCGGCTTTACCCAGTAAACGTTTATGTTCACTGAGAGCATGTTGGAACAGGGCGTCCAGTGCAACAACCGTTTTATGGTACGCCGGGGGGCGACTGTTTTTGATGAGAGCCAAAAGCCAGTGCCAGTAAGCAGGCCAATGCCGTAAATGAACATGAACATGCGGTGTTTGTTTCAGCAGGGCAGGCACCATGTGATGAACAAGTTCATTCATACCCAGCGGAAATACAGAGCCCCGGTTTATCAGGCCGGCATTGCCATAGGAGGTTCCGTATCCGGGGCGTTGTTTATCAACTAGCGTCACCCTATAACCCCGTTCTGCCAGTTGTATCGCACAGCAGGTGCCGACCATACCGGCGCCAAGAACGGTAATAGTGTTATGCATTTGGATTCTTCACCTTGATAATAACCTTTTTTAATAATAGTAATTAACTTAATTCTGCTGTTGATAGGCTTTTAAATAAATAAAGAAATTAATTAATTGTTTTTTATAGCCTTTTATCTTTTTGCTATTGATCTTGCGGTCTTTTGTCTAATATCGCTCTTTTTTAGGCGGGGTATAATTAGCTCACAAGAATGAAGGAGGGATTCCAAATGAGCAGACCAATCAATATCTATCAAACGAGCAGACTGGTACAGACTAATTCCACGACACATAAAAAATATCCCGAAAAAGCGGTTAGTCGGAAAGGGTATGATGTGAGTGCCGATCTTAATCCAGAAAGTCGTATTAAGACGGGCGAGTCTGACCAAAATTATCGTGGAAACGGATTGCGTGCTGGGTCTGATGATTCTACTAAAGGTCAGTATCGTACGTGCTTAAGTGTTTCGGAAAGACGATCCTACTTTGAGAACCTGTCTATAGTTGCCAACGATAGTGATCTTACTGATGTTCTTGCTAACACTATTCGTAAAACGCTTGAGGATGATCTTGATACGGTTGCTGCGGAACGTTATAAGGATAATCTGGAAAGGGAAGCATTGCTGGCCAAAATTGATTCCCTGGAAGAATCTACCTCAACAGGCAAAGAGGTTGCTGGTGACGTTGACCAAATGACGGAATCAGGGAACGATACTGATCGGGTCGAGTGGGAAGACATGTCTGATAGAAATCATTTCCAGTTTGCTTATGTGGATTATCCGGAATATGACGATGATGAACTCGACGAAATTGAGGCTGATATTGAGTCTGAGTATTATGATGATTTTGAACTGTGTGTTGATGGTGTTGATTTTAAGGATGAGACTAACGCTGTAAAACGTAACGATAAATCCATGAGCGTAATGGATTCATTGCTTAAAGATTCGGTTCTTCAATTAATGGCTGACCTGACTGCCAAGGGGGCTATAAACCTGGACAATATCGATGAAATGCTTAGTGTTTCAGGTGAAATTGCGGAAGAAGTTGTTTCTGATTGTCATCGAACGTCCATCAATGAGGCAGCGCTGAATGAATTAGGCCTGTTGGAAATAGCGGGAAGCAATATATTTGAACAAGAGAAATCATCGGCATCTTCCCAGCTTCCTGCCGCATCATCGTCTTCAGAGGCAACACCTGGGCAGACAGTGTACCGTGATGCTGAAGCTGCAAAGAAAGGTTGGGATCCTGAGTTAAAAACACTCGTTACGTCTGAAGGTGTGTTTGAAGTCGATACGCAGTTGTTTGACAAAGCTGAAGCTGAGAGAGACAGCGCAAAAGCCATGATGGCCAGCTATGTGAAGGAACTAGAGGACGATGGTGTTGATATGGATAGCGAGTTATTCATTGAGGAAGAGGAAGTCTTATCTGCACCGAAGCGCACAGTATCAACTGCTACGGATACAGACGTTGCTCTCAAAGACCTGACGCCTGGTAATAGCAGGCAAGAGACGCTTGTTGCACGTCTGATCACTTTCTTTGAGGCTGTAGCAGCTGCTTAAGATGTATCTCCCTGACTATAAAACCAGGAGCGGCATCCATTCGATGCCGCTCCTGGTTTATGAAACAGTATTTATGGACATGGTTATCCACCATAGGCGGGATAATGATTCGCCGCTGCTTCATGACTGAGCTGCAATATGGCAGAACCTTCATCAGTGGCTATCTCTTCCATTAGGGCGCTCCTGTCAATCACAATGGTTCCGATATAGTCATCCTCCCCCCAGCCTGAACTATTGAACCAACCGGAGATGATGCCCTGAAGGCTGCCCAGTAAGGATCCGGATGAAGAGGATTCCTCCGTGAAGTGTTTGCCAATGCCAAAAGCGGCATCCAGCATAATGTCATAAGGAATATCCACATCACTTTCCATGATAACAACCTTGGCTTTATCGCTGCCCTGGGGCCAGTCCAGCAACAGGGTATTACCGCGGTTCAGGCCTTTTTGGGTGACCCAGGGAAGCTGAAGGACATTCTTGCCAATCAGCCGTTGATTAGCGTAATAACCGATATTTACGTAGATTTCCGGGGCAGTGAATATTTCACCGGTTTTATACAGTTTGACACCGGTTAACCAGGTCTTGGATGGCAAATCTTTTTCATCGGGATGTTCCGGCGCAATTGCCTGTATTCTGTCCAGTTCAACCGGGCTGTGTACCAGACGAATCACCGTGTGGGATTGAACAAATTCCCGGGCTTTTTCAATGGGAATATTTTTGAAAATGCAACTTGACTGGGTGCACTCCCTGGAATCTGTGCCACGGGCTACTTTAACAGGTTTTCCCTGTTTTATTGCTGACGTCGTATAGCCAAAGAAAATATGATTCAGATCATCTTCTGAAATAGCATTGATGTTTTCATAGAGCTTCAAAGCCATTAATGGATGTTTTTTCTTGTCAGCTCGTTTTCTGAAATGAAAGCATTTTCCGATATCTTCCAGATCATTAATTGCAATCTGTAATTGCTTGAGGAAATTCGTATCAACCTTATCGCTGAAATTGATCAGGTAATCCGGTAAATGGGCAAGGTAAATGCCCCTGTCGATTTCAGGGTCAAAACGTTTTTGTTGAATGAGCCTGGCCAGTTGCACGGATGAATTATCCAGCCCTTTAATATGGCTGAAGTTTTGAATGAAATAGTCTCTGGCCTGGGTGAATTCAATTCGCTGTTGTTCGATAGGCTTGCTCAGAAAGGTATCGCAGTTAAAGTCCGTATTCCTGGCGAACGCATGGTTCGCTATTAAAAAAACAAAAACAACAAACGATCTTACAACGCATTTTATCATGACAGTATCCACCGATGGATCGCCAGAGGGATCAGCGAAGGTCTCCTGTTAAAATGATTGGGCAATATCAGAGTGCCTCCGCTGAAGGGACAGGAAAGGAATAGAAGGTCAGTGGGGGTCTGTCAAATGAGCCACTGGCAGGCCTGAAGACATCATTCCGTGCTGTCTATGAAGCAATAGACGGTGAGGCATGGGATTTTTCTGATGAGGCTGTTGTCAAATGTCGCAAAGCCGGCGCCTGGCAGATCAGGCATGGCTATTCAGCACGATTCGGGTGATCACTTTGGCTCAGACACGGATTTCCAGTATGATTGCCACGCCATAATTGAGCCCTTGCAGCATGGTCTGCTGCCCAACAGGATAGACACAAGTAACAGGAGCGTCCTGGATGTCCGTCAGAAATGCCTTTTATGCCCAGTCCGGAGGGGTCACTGCTGTTATTAATGCCAGTGCCTGTGGTGTCCTTGAAACCGCCCGACAGTACCCGGATCAGATCGGTAAGGTGTTTGCCGGTCGCAATGGCATTCTGGGAGCCCTCCAGGAAGAGTTGATTGATACCAGCCTTGAGTCTATCGATGCCATTGCCGGCCTGCGTCACACACCCGGTGGCGCTTTCGGTTCCTGTCGCTACAAGTTATCCACGCCAGAGAATAAACCCGCGGAATACCAACGCCTGATTGAGGTCTTCAAGGCGCATAATATTGGCTATTTCTTCTATAACGGGGGCGGGGATTCCATGGATACTGCCCATAAGGTTTCCCTGTACAGTCAGGAGATGGGTTATCCCATTACCTGTATCGGTATTCCCAAGACCGTGGATAACGACCTTCCGGCAACTGATAACTGCCCCGGTTTCGGTTCTGTCGCCAAATATATTGCGACATCGGTTAAGGAAGCTTCACTGGATATTGAATCCATGCATGAAACCTCTACCAAGGTATTCATTATGGAAGTCATGGGGCGTCATGCAGGCTGGATCACCGCTGCGGCGGCGCTGGCAATGGATCATGAAAATGATCCGCCCCATATGCTGTTGTTTCCGGAAATTGAGTTCTGTCGGGAAACGTTCCTGGCCCGGGTCGAGCAAACCGTGGAAGATCACGGTTACTGTGTGATTGTCGCTTCTGAAGGCACACACTATGGGGATGGGACTTTCCTGTCCGCCTCTCGCTCCACGGACGCTTTTGGTCACGTACAGCTTGGCGGTACTGCACCGATTCTGGCGCGGATGGTAAAGGATTCCCTGGGCTACAAATATCACTGGGCCGTCGTGGATTATCTGCAGCGTGCCGCCCGTCACATGGCTTCTGCCGTGGATGTGGAGCAGGCTTATGCTGTCGGCGCCGCGGCCGTTGAGTATGCCATGAAGGGCAAGAATGGCATTATGCCAACCATCGTCCGGGGTGAAGGTACTGAATACACCTGGTCCATTGGTGAAGCGCCACTGGAAATGGTGGCCAACGTGGAAATGAAAATGCCGCGCCATTTTATCAGTGAAGACGGTCTGCATATCACTGAAGAGTGTCGACGTTACCTTGAGCCTCTGATCATGGGAGAAGACTATCCTCCCTTCAAGAATGGCGTGCCAGTCCATACCCGCTTGAACAGGGTTTGTGTCGAAAAGAAACTGCCACCCTTTAATGTTTGAAATGACTAAGGCTGCCATCAGGCAGCCTTTTTCGTATAGGCCCGTTTTTTGAGTGAATACCATGCACTACAAAACTGTGATCATGCCCGAGTGCCGGCATGTTGCGCTGGTTGCACATGACAACAAAAAAGCTGATCTTTTGGTGTGGTGTAAACGACACAAGGTACAACTGGCAGCGCACCACCTTTACGCGACAGGAACCACGGGAGAGTTATTGAATCATCAGCTTGGATTAAAGGTTCATCCTCTCATGAGCGGTCCACTGGGTGGGGATCAGCAGATTGGTGCCATGATTGCCGAGTCAAGGCTGGATACCTTGATCTTCTTCTGGGACCCGCTGTCTTCCCAGCCTCATGATCCCGATGTTAAGGCATTGTTGCGGTTGGCAGCCGTCTGGAATATTCCGGTGGCCTGCAATGCGTCCTCTGCAGATTTCATTATTTCATCACCGCTATTCAACCAGCCATTTGAACGTCTGGTACCGGATTATGAGGCGTATCAACGGGAACGAGCCTTATCCTCAGATACGTGAGCTTATACCGGCGGGCTGTCAGATTTTTTGGCCGACAGCCAGCGAATCTCGCGGATACTCCTTCCCCGCAGCAACAGGTTGGGTATGGAAACGCCAATGGCCAGTACAACCAGGATAAAGCCGGTTGCTAACCCATTGTTAACCGTTTTTATAAGCACATCGAGCGTGGCGCCATTGTCTGCTATTTGCATCAGGCCAATCATGGTTTTATAAGCATAAGTGCCGGGCACCATAGGGATGACAGCGGGCATTGAATAAACGACAGCTGGAGAGTGGATGAAATAAGAGAGAACCATGCTGCCAACACCAATGGTACATGAGGCCAACAGGGTTCCCGGAACAATCCCGCCTCCATGGGCCAGCCAGGCAACGCGCAGGCAATAGCCGAGAGCTCCCAGCAGGGCTACCAGCCATAGCGAGCGGTGCGGTACATGAAAGAGTACAGCGAATCCGGTAGCCGTGGCGGCTGACCAGAAGGCGGCTTCCAAAAATGCTTCTATGCCAGGCATCATGGTTGTCCGAGTCCTTGCATGTTCAGGGCGACCAGCATGCCAAGTGCTATCGCGAAGGCTATAACCGTCCCCATGATGCCCCGGGCTACGCCAACCAGGATATGGCCATTGATCTGATCGATAACGGCATTAATCAGTGGTGCGCCTGGCACCAGGAAAAGCACGGAAGTGGCTATGGCCAGGTGAGGGGATTTTCCTATTTCCAGGTGGACACCCAGCCCACTGATTGCGACTGCCATAAATGCAGAGCACGCGATGACCAGAAAGATGTTGAATCCCCATTGCTGAAGGGTATGTCGTGTGACAAGGGCGGCCATGGTGGCGACAGCGGTGGTCACCATAACGAGCGCATCTGCGCCAAAAAGTCGGGCCAGGCTGGCACAGGCCAGTGATACCAGCGCAACTATCAAGGGAAAGGGATAAGCAGGGCTTTCTTTCAGTTGATAGACTTCTTCCCTGATCTCATCAATGGACAGTCGTTCTTCCAGTGCCCGCCAGCTCAGTCGGCTGATCCCGACCAGGACACTTAACTTTATCCCGTGGGTCTCGACGCGACGAAACAGGGTGATGGTGTGCTGCTGATTTTGCAGGGTGAGCGTCACGCCAGAAAAAGAAAAAAACAGTTCAGGTTCATAACCGAGCGCACGGGCAAACCGCTTTACATCGCGATTAACCCGCTCTGTATGTGCGCCGCACCGTAGCTGTAAAATCGCAATATCAAGTAACAGGTTGGCGGTTTCTCGTGGAGGAGCGAACGGTTCCGTCTCGGTGATTGGCAGCATGGCTGGAACACGACATCTGTTGATTGTTGTTGGTTGAGTTGGCTCTATCGTAGTTTGTTTGGTATCGGTGGCAATACGTAGTGCTACCGGGCAGAGGGTTGCCGTTTTTCGTCGCGATAGCCATCAACTATTGAATTGCGGGTGGATGACGGTTACCGTCATGCCATGGCCATGCCCGATCATCAGGGGGAAACGACATGCGGCGGGTGGTATTTAATCAGAAAGGTGGTGTGGGTAAATCCAGTATTGTCTGTAACCTCGCTGCAATCAGTGCCAGTGAAGGCTTGAAGACCCTGGTTGTTGACCTGGATCCACAGGGGAATGCAACGCATTATCTGCTGGGCTATGGTCCGGAAGCACTGAAAAATACCGTTGCTGATCTGTTTGAACAGACGCTCTCTTTCAATCTTTTTACCAAAGAACCTTCGGAGTTTGTTCACCACACGCCGTTTGATAACCTGGATGTTATGCCGGCCAGTCAAAAGCTGGAAGAACTGCAACATAAACTGGAAAGTAAGCATAAAATTTATAAATTGCGTGATGCGCTTAAAACGCTGTCGGGAAAATATGATCGTATCTATATAGACACGGCTCCAGCATTGAATTTTTATACCCGCTCCGCTTTGATTGCCGCTGAAGGGTGCTTGATTCCTTTTGATTGTGATGCTTTTTCGAGACAGGCACTTTTTGGTGTTTTGGCTGAGATTCAAGAGTTGAAAGAAGACCATAATCAGAAACTGGCTGTGGAGGGGATTATTGTCAATCAGTTTCAGCCACAGGCAAAATTACCACTACAGCTTATTGATGAATTGCTTCAGGAAGATTTTCCCGTTTTGCCGACTTACCTGAACCAGTCCGTGAAAATGCGTGAGTCACATCATGCTTGCATGCCACTGATATTTTTTGCTCCTGGCCATAAATTATCGCAGCAGTATGTAGCCTTGCATGATCGTATAGAAAATCTATCACTGGCAGTCTGAATATAAATACAACATGTATTGTGACGATTCGTATGGTAATACTGAATCCTGCGAATCGTCACAACACGTTATGTTGCACAGTATCTAAATGGCTATGGATCAGGGCAGCCTGCGGGGCTGAGTGTGTTGTACAGTCTTTTGATTTCAAGCGCCTCTCCAGCAACAATTTCAATGCTTGGACTGACAGCGCTACCCCCCATTTGAATATGCCCAAAGGTAGGCTCTTTGACTCTGAAATAGTAACAGTTGACGCCATTACCTCGAACAGCCACTAAAATGCTTGAGTCCACCGGCAGGAAGGATTTCCAGAAATCGCCGACGTAATAGCGGCCATAATCGTCCAGGGCACCTGTTTCGCTGTTACGGGTCAATATCCAGGACACAAAGGCTGTACCAGATATGAGCTCGATAGAAATCTCGGCCCGATCATCAAAATTTGCCGATACCTTGTATTGGTGTTCATTCGTTTCATTAAAGTTTCCCTCGCTGGCATATGCAAAAAGAGTGGGGATCAGTGAGAAAAAATAGAATAGAAATGTTCGGGCTGTTTTCATAGTACATCTCACTTAAGTTTTGGGATTGAAATACCCGCGGCATGTGTTCACACAATAGCTTTCAGCATTCATGCTATGTCATATAAATACACAGACACTGAATGAAGCTCTCACAATGCTGCTATAGCCAATGTGTCCCATGTTCATATCATTGGCTTGATGCAGGAGTGTAGGTGATGCCTTTAATATTGCCAGATTGTGTTAACAAATTCTGTGCAAAGATTTAAAAAAGCAGGCTTTGTACTTGTGTGTTAGGAAAAAATGTGTATAACGATGTAAAATATCGGCAGAGAAAAATGAGTGTGCCAGTTTTATGGTGCTGCTAATAGATACTTTGCTTGTGATGGTTTTTATGAAAAGAAAGGCGTACGACGTTTATCTCAGATCACATGTTGCCAATTGTTTATTGATTTTTTAACGAATCGAAATCGTCTGGCATTATCTTTTTAACAATGTATAAACAACAAGGTGAAGTAATAAAACCTATTCAAAAAGAACAAGCCGCACGTTTGTGCGGCTTGTTCTACATGTTACGCTATGGCTTCTTTCCTGCTACTACGGATCAGGACAACCATGGACTGAGTGCGTCGTATAAAAATCGTCTTCAATTATCGCGTCGCCACCAACATACTCATATTTGGAATGATCTGAAGTACCCCAGAATTCAAGATGTGCATAGGTAGCGTTGACGACTGTGAAGAAGCGACAGTGTTTGCCTGCCCCCAATACCGTGATTTTAAATTTTGAACCGACCGGCAAGAATGTGTGCCAGTGTGAATTGACGTAGAAAGTTCCAAAATTCTGGAGAACGCCAGTATCATGGTTATGTGCGTAAATATAAGCCAAGTAAGCCGTACCAGGTAAAAACTTGACTGATACTTCAGCCAGTTCAGGTTTTCCACTGGCATCCGGACTACTGATATATTCCGGTTCACTGATCAAATCTGGTATGGTGATCTCGGCTTTTCGTTCCTCGAAATAGGTATTATAGGCATTCTTTTCAACCGGCTTATCATGGGCATATGAAAACAAGGCCATAAGCAGCGAGAAAAAAAATAATGGATATAGTCGGACTATCTTCATGGTACTTCTCACCCAAGTATCAGTATTAACACAAAGTCCATTGCACTTGCCCAAGCCGCTTGCTCTCTATATTCAAGCTATACGAGAAATGGCTAAGCGAGGATATAGCAAGCAGTCTGCTGGTTTAGTCGATATGCTGAAGTGCATACGAAATCGACTTGATGCTGGAGTGTAGGTGATGTTGTTGATATTGCCAGACTGTGCGATAAAATTTGGGAAATTATTTTATGGCTGTTTTGATGTCTGCCGACACAAAAAGATATTCTCTTTTCTGGTCATGTCATACGATTATATTGGTAATTGTGGCAAGGAAGAAAATGATCCTATATCATACATTCAAGCGCTTTTGAACAGTGTTGTTTGTTCTGTAGATCCGGGATCTTTAGGCATTCTAGAATAACGTTAAGCGAGTACTTTCGGATTGGATGCTCATTCTGACTGTTTGAGTTCACGCCTGCAATCACCATGGTATAAAAAGCAGGATAGAGTATGATCATTTACCATTCCAATCGATTGCATATAAGCATAACAAATTGTAGGCCCAATAAAGCTGAACTTATACTTCTTCAATTCTTTGCTCATTATTTCAGACTCGGCTGAGATAACCGGAACATCTGCCTGAGTATCCCAGTGATTGAGTTTAGGTTTGTGGTCAACGAACTTCCATATGAATTCGTTAAATGAGCCATATTTCTCAATTATTTTGAGAAACGCGTGAGCATTGTTAATCGCTGACAGTATTTTCATCCGGTTACGAATGATGTTTTTATCCGTCATCAGTGTTTCAATTTTTTCCTGATCATAGCGAACCATCTTTTCAGCATCAAAATTATCAAACGCTGAGCGATAGCCTTCGCGTTTTTTTAAAATCGTCAGCCAGTTGAGACCTGCCTGGGCACCTTCCAGGATCAGTAACTCAAACAGCGTGCGATCATCATGCACAGGGCGACCCCATTCGTGGTCGTGGTAATGCTGATACAGTGGGTCGGCAGTGCACCATTCGCAGCGTGGTTTGTTCATTTGCGATAGCCGATCGTTGAGGATGGTGCACAGTTAATAGTAAGTGACATCATGAGGTCAAGCGTTGCAGGCAGAAGAACCTGTGAAATCAGCCCTTCTGTTGCATGGCTGTTGGCAGTGACTATTGCTTACTTGTCAGGTCTGACTCGATGTGTGGCTATGGCCGTGAAAGGATCATCTGGCCAATAGTGTTTGGGGTAACGCCCTTTCAAGTCTTTTTTGACATCATGATAGGTTGTTTTCCAGAAACTCTTCAGATCCCGGGTTGTCTGTACCGGGCGCATGGCCGGTGACAGCAGCTCAATGGTAATGGGCAGTTTGCCAGAACAGATCACAGGCGTTTCCAGCAAACCAAACAACTCCTGAAGTTTGACGGATAACCTCGGTTCGACCGGATTACTGTAGTCAATGCGGATGTGTGAACCGCTCGGGACTTTGAGCCGTTCCGGCGCTTCTTTCTCCAGTTGCTGTTGGGCTGGCCAGTCCAGCTGGGTTTTCAGACAGGTAACAAGATCCAGTTTTTTGAGATGGTCAAACCGGGTCATACCGATAAGAAAAGGCGCAAGCCAGTCTTCCAGTGACAGGAGTAAGGCTGCTTCTGTGACGTCAGGCCAATCGGTCTCAAATTGTGCAATGCAGCTTATCCTTGCCCGGAGCTGTTCGCTTTCCTGCGCCCAGGGTAAGACTTTAAGGCCTGATTGTCGTATACCGTCAATCAGTGCTGTGCAGATGACCTCTGCGGGGGGCGATGCCAGGGGCTGACGTACCAGTACTATTGCACCAAAGCGGGTTTCCCGGTTGGCGACAACACTTTTGGTGGATTTATCCCAGTGGATACTATCGTTCGTTTCAAGACGATCCGGATACAGTTCAGTAATGTGTTCAGGTTGAATTTCACAGGCAAGGAATGCAGTCGCATTACTCTGTTTCCGCTGGCCACCCAATGTGGGAACGACAAGGTATTCAGCCGCGGACAACGGGTCATGATCTGGCACGGCGACACCCTGACCTGCACTGAGAAGAAACTGTCCGGCCTGCGCTCTGCGGCGAGCAATTCGATCCGGATAGGCGCAGGCTAATAATGTGGATATCGCATCGGTCTTGTAGGCGACCGGCTTTCCGGCCTGCAGACGTCGGGCCCATCGGTCAGTCAGTTTTTGAAGGTATTTGGCTGCGGCTTTATCAATGCAGAGACCCGGGACGGATTCGCCATCCAGTAATGCCAGTCTCAACCGGATATCCAGCGGACGCTCCGAGGCATAGCCGCGAACCGGATCTTTTTCCGTTAACAGGACACACAATTGCGCTGCCAGATAATCCAGTCCCTGTTGGCGTGCGGTTAACACCATATGGGCCAGGCGAGGATGCAATCCCGTTTCCGCCATGGCCCGACCGTGTTGTGTGATTAACCAGCGATGCTGTTTGTATTCGACTGCCCCCAGAGCTTCCAGCAATTGGCAGCCCTGCTCAACGGCGGCTTTTGGCGGAGGTGTTACCCAGTCCGGTTCATCGCAATCTGACATGCCCCAGTTCAGCAGCTCCAGAACAACCGGCGCCAGATCGGCTTCTGTAATCTCCGGTGGTGAAAACGCCGAGAGTTGCTGATGTTCCTGTTCTGTCCACAGACGGTAGCATTGGCCGGATGTCAGGCGTCCGGCGCGACCTTTGCGTTGGTCAGCGCTCGCTTTTGATACCCGGGTGGTATCCAGGCGCGTCATGCCGGTACGGGGATCAAAGCGGGGTAGACGCATCAATCCGGCATCGACGACCAGGCGGATGCCCTCAATGGTCAGGCTGGTTTCCGCGATGGCGCTGGCCAGTACAATTTTGCGACGGCCGGTAGGAGAAGGTAGTATGGCCTGATCCTGTTCAGTCTGGGAAAGACTGCCATGCAATGGATAGACATCAATGCCGTCAGGTAATCCCCGGTTCTGGAGACCGTCAGCCACATGTCTGATTTCGGTGTAACCGGGTAAAAAAGCCAGCAAATTACCTTCTTCTTCCTGTATCACCTGACGAATGGTATTTACCATGTTGTCACAGATAGCACGGATATCGCCGGGCGGGAGTGGACGCTCACTATAGTGCACCGTTACCGGATAACTGCGACCTTCGCTGTTAATAACGGGGCAAACGAGCAATTCAGCCAGCCCGGGAGTATCCAGCGTGGCGGACATGACCAGCAGCTTCAGGGGATCATCCGGTTCGCGGTAACCCTGTTGGGATTGCAGCGCCAGCGCCAGTCCGAGATCTGCCTGCAGGGAGCGCTCATGGAATTCGTCAAAGATGACCAGGCTGACACCACTGAGCGCCGGGTCATCCTGCAGCATACGTGTGAGTATTCCCTCGGTAATGACTTCAATCCGGGTTTCACGGCTGATTTTGCTGTCCAGCTGCATGCGATAGCCAACGGTTTTTCCTACCGGTTCATTCAGAAGCTGGGCCATGCGGGATGCCGCCGCGCGGGTGGCCAGTCGGCGAGGTTCCAGTACCAGTATCTTGCCATCTCCTCGCCAGCCAGCATTCAGCAGATAGAGTGGCGCCAGTGTCGTTTTACCAGCGCCGGTTGGCGCCTTTAACAACAGACGGTCATGCAGGGAGAGTACGTTGGCAATATCGGGCAGAACCTCGGTCACGGGCAGTGACGGCAAGGTGGTGAAAGCGGTGTTGCTCATCAGAAAATTGTTGTCAGTCGTTCGGTTGGCCGTTGGATTGGGAAAGCCACGTCAGCCACTGTTGGGCATCATTTTGAACGGTCTCCCAATCTGTGGCGGACTGGAAAGCCCGGGTGGCCTCACTGATATTATCACTTTTGAGATGGAGATAGCCCAGTAACAGCCAGGCTTTTCCTGAGTCTTTCAGTCCGCCTTTATCAATGGCCCTGGCGAGGCTGTCTGTAGCGCCTTGCCAATCATGAATGAGTATCTGCAGTTCGGCCTGCCGTTGCCAGGGCTGGCCGGTTTCGGCATGTTCTCCGGCTTTTGCGAAGGCCTGGATAGCCTGGTCGGTTTCCCTGGCGCTGAGCCAGAGTTCCCCCAGCTGTTCCCAGTGTTGTGCATGATCCGCAATTGTGCCGTTCTTCAGAGCACTGGCAAGATGTCCGGCGGCTTGGGCGGGCTGGCCTGTGCTTTGTCGCAGCCAGGTCATCTGGCCGATATCAGACAGTCGAGTCAGAAGATGATGTGATGCCCCTGTTTCCATGGTCGCAAGTGCTTCATCGGTTTTATCAAGCATGAGGTAAAGGCTGGCCAGTTGACGCCAGTAACGGGCACGGTTTGGATGAATATCCAGCAGGGTTTTAACGGTGGCAATGCTGTCCTCATAAGCCTCCAGTTGAAACTGAATGCTGAGTAATAATTCATGCCAGGCTGCAGGTGGTTGCCGATGAAGAGCGATGGCCTTTGTCATGGTTGGCAGGGCTTCGGCATAGCGTTCTTTGGACACCAGGGCCGATGCCAGCATCATCCAGGGCAGGGGATTGCTGACAGACAGTTGTTCGTTATTCAGCAGTGGTGTTAGGCGCTCGATGACCATGTCCACCTTGCCCTGTTGCAGCCACGCCTGGGCAAGGGAGGTTTCCAGGGTGATGCGCAGATCATCCGGCAGTGTGTAGTTATCCAGCAATTCAAGGATGTGGTTGCTGGTGGTCGTATAGTCGCCGCGCAGCATGGCAATCTGGGTCAGGGTGCGAAGCACCATCGCCCGTTTCTGGGAACCGGGCCTGGTTTGTTCCAGCAGGACTTCCGCATCCATCTGGGCCTTTTGGTAACGTCCGGCCGTGATGAAGAGCTGAATATCAGCCAGTAACTGTTGCAGAGCCTTTCCGGCATGGGCTTCGGGTGCGTTCAGGAATAGTGCAGGTATCAGCAGGAAATAGAACGAAAGTGCCCGAGCGACGGGGACGCGCTTAATCAAGGCTAATGCCTGAAAATTGCCGGAGATACTCATTGCAGCTGAAACCTGATGGTTCGTTCTGCCCGTTGCGGAACCGCTTTGCCATTGACCATGCGAGGCCTGAAACGGTATTCACGGACCGCCTTGATCGCAGCCTGCTCAAAGACGCCTTTGGGTTTGGCTTCGACGACCCGGATATCATCAACGGTTCCCTGTTCTGTGACGGTAAAACGTAATTTCACCCAGCCACTTTGATCTTGATTGACGGCCTGGCGCGGATAGTCCGGATCCAGACTGGCCAGAGGCAGGGCATCGGGGTTGATGGTGGGGGTATTGCTTCCGGATTTTCCGGCTAAACCCGGTGCTTCGAGAGAGCTCAACAGGGACCGGGCATCCGGTGGCGCAAAAAGACTGCCACTGATGCCTGAACGCAAGCTGCTGGCTGCGCTGAAAGAAGGAGTGAATCCTGGACGTGGGAGGCTGTCTGGTACTTTTTTCAGATGACTTTCAGGACGGTTATTATCGGTTGCCGTTCCTGCCAGCGCTTCGTTCACCTTTGGAGCACGAACCGAAACAGTTTGATAGCCACTGTTCTCCGGTCTTTCCGGTTCTACCATCCATTGCATGACAACAAACAGCAGCAAGGTAATGGATAGACCGGCCAGTACATGGATCATGGCGCATGTCCTGGTTTTGCCGCCAGCGTAATATCATCAAACCCTGCCTGACGAACAATATCGATAACTTGAATTAACAGACCACCGGGTGCCTTACGATCGGAATCAATAATGATGGCTGTGCCGGGCAGGAGGCGTTTAATCAGGTAGCTTTTTAAGTTTGTCGGTTCGATGCTATCGCCATCAATATGAATCGTGGCTGCGTCTGTCAGGCTGATGGTTGTCGCTTGTCCCTGGATAGGTTGTGCCGTTACAGCCTCCTGACGCTCCAGTGTAATGCCTGACTGCTGGATAAAGGTGGCCGTGGTGATAAAGAAAATCAGCATGATAAAGACCACATCCAGCATCGGTGTCATATCAATGCCGGTGTCTTCTGCTTCTGTTGCGATATGGCGTCGGGCACGCATCCTTTTATCCCCCGTTGGCCGAACGAAGGTCGGTATCAGATTCTGACAGCGTGAGTGCATCCGCCAGTCGGTGCTGGCGGCGCTCTGCGAGACGCAGGCACCAGGTGTAGGCATAGACACCCACAATGGTGACCAGAATGCCGGCCAGGGTTGGTAAGGTGATCCGTGACAGACTTTCCAGCAACATTGGGCCTACGGTTAGACCGTGATATCCCATGCGTTCAAACAGTGAGATCATGCCGGTAACCGTGCCCAGTAATCCGGTCAGGGGACAGATGGCGATCAAACCTTTAATGACAGGAAAGCCGGCTTCCATGAAGGTCTGTTCACGGGCCAGCAGTGTTTCACGCACTTTCTGTGCATGCCAGGATGAGCGATCTGTTCGGGATCGCCAGAGCGTAATAATCTTCCGGTGACGTTTTCGCCAGTGCCAGGCCAGATAAGTAAATCGCTCGGATAGCAGGGTTAGTATGATGCTGGTCAGTCCGAAGACGATCCATAGTACCCAGCCACCCCGGGTGAGATAGTCGAGAATGGGCAGCGGAATCAGCATGCCTTTTTCTCCAGGTGCTCGGCCATTAACCCGGCGGCCTGACGATCCAACAGAAGCACCAACTGACGACTGCGATTAGTCAGGAATGCATGGCCCAGCAGCAGTGGGATGGCAACCATCAGGCCTATGGCTGTTGTGATCAATGCCTGGGATATCCCGACGGCCATCAGGTGTTGCCCTGCATTGCCGGACATGCCCTGGAAGGTACGAATCATACCGGTAATGGTACCCAGCAGGCCTAGCATGGGAGCAATAGCTGCCATCAGTTTGATCGCGCTTTGCCAGCTTTCCAGACGAGGTATTTCCGCCATGATGGCCTCATCAAGACGAAGTTCCAGATTTTCTGTCGATCCCTGTTGACGGTGTTTTTCCCAAGCCAGCAATACCCTGCCCAGGGCATTGCTGCGGCTGAGATCATCCATGCGCACCTGTTGTTGCTGTATACGACGACTTTCGCGCATCAGGCTCAGGTAGCGAATGATGAGCAATCCTGCACCGAAAGAGCCAAGTGCGATGATCAGCCAGGCAATAAAGCCGCCCTGGTCAATCCGCTCAATGAGGGAGGGGCTGGTTTCCAGTTGTTCGAGCAGTCGTCCACGGCCCGGATCAATGGCCATCAATGCCATGGGTTCATGGGAACGTTCAAAACCTTCTGCTTCGATACGAATATTGAAGCGGGGTTGTTTGACGGGAATGCCAAGCTGTCTGGTTTCAGGATAATAACGTAGAAAGTTACCGTTACTGACAGCCGTAAAGGGGCCAATAAAGGTGACAGGGGCAGTGATGGGATCGCCAGTACTTCGTGTAATGGTGGTTGTTGAACGGGTAATACGGCTACTGTCCGCCAGAGTGGTGTTGAGGTCTTCCCAGTATTGATAAAGCTGTTCGCGGGAAGGTACGTTGCGGTTCAGTGCCAGCTGGTTGATACGCTCTGAGCGATCAGCGTTGAATGCAGGAAGAACAGAATGATTGAAGCTGCGACTCAGTCGCCCGGCTTCGTCTTTTATGCCTTCCGTTAACAATCGACTTTCGTGTAGCAATGCCTGCTGTTCCTGCTCCAGTTCAGCTAGTGTTTCCTTGTCTTTTGCCAGTGATTGTTTGAGGTTGTTGTTTTTTTTCTGTAAAGCGGCAAATGTCTGTTGAGCCTCTTTAAGCAGCGCTTTTTGTTGCTGGTGTGCGTTCAGGAATTTTTGTTCCCGTTCACTATTTCGTGCGAGTTCCTTTTTTCGAGCCTCCTTAACAGAGGCAACCAGCTCATCCAGTGGTGTGCTGGTATTGGGTGTTTGAGCGACACTGGACTGTACAGTTAAGGCAAGCAGAGCACTGGTCAGAATCAGGAGAGGTTTCATACATCACCCTCCGGTTGAGAACGATGTGTCGGTAACGGAAGGACAAGCCAGCCTGTCGGTTCCTGCTTGGCCGCCACCCTGATCGCACGTGACAATTTGTGACGATCTTCCATGGGCAAGGTGGACCAGGTTTCTGTTGATCTATCCCAAATACCGCCTTCCTCGCCATCCGGCGTCAGGTAATACAGGGCAATATGACCGAGTCGTAAAAAGGTGACCTGTCGGTCATCGGGCAGTTTGCCGGTCCAGTGCTGAATATGGAGTCCCTGTTCCGCTGTTTCCCGGAGTTGGCGTACCAGTGCAAGATAGTTTTCCACCGGTGTCTGGTCAGCGTCGTTCAACAGTTCACCCAGAAACCGGTGTTCCTGCTCACGGCGATTGCCCTGGAAGGGAAGGTCCAGGTCAATAAAACGGCCATAGGTTTCATGAATCTGTTGGTTCAGGGATGGCAGTGTCGCCAGCAGCTGTGTTGTTTTCTGGATGTCAGCTTCCAGCGTGGCGCGCTTTTGAGCCATTTTCTGGCGCTGACTTTCCAAGTGATGATTTTCATCACGGAGGGTGTCAATGGCTTCCTGCAGCGACTGGTACTCTGACAGCATGCGCCGGGTTTCATCATCAAGATGATTGATGGCCTGTTGGGATTGGGCTGATCGCTGCAGGGTGTCTTTCTGCAGGTCGATGGCATCCTCCAGCGAGGCGGGATCGGCGGCGATGAGTCTTGCTGGTAGTGAAGAAGCCAGTAAGACAAAGGTGATAGCGATTCTGACAATAGCTGGCATTGTTATTGTTTATTCTGATGAATGCGATATAGGCTAAGGCCTGTCTATTATGCTGCTCCGCAGACTGCTGGTGCAAGAAGACTGTTCACTGGCGGGATAAGGTTTGATTTGTTGAGCCAGATCAAAAGACCTTCGGTTTATACGGATTATCATGGATAGACAATAAGTATCTTGCCGGTGCTTCATGGTTGAAGGGGTTGGCAGATGAACAACAAGTCATAAGGAATTGTTAGGGGGTTACTATGAAACTGGAGGGGACTTCTGTGAAAAAATTGCCTGTTGCTGCTGCGGTAATGGCTGTCGTTGCTGCGTTGTCCGGTCCTGTCATGGCTTATCAGGCCGGCGATGTGATTGTCCGTGCCGGTGCTGCAACTGTTGATCCGGATGTTGATAGCGGTGTGTTAAAAGCGAATGGCGCCAGTGCAACACCAGCCAATCCAACCACTGTTGATGTTGATGCAAACACCCAGCTTGGTCTGTCAATGACCTATATGCTGGATGACAAGTTTGGTATTGAATTGCTGGCCGCAACACCATTCCAGCATACCATCAAGGCGAAAGGTGGGCTGGCAAGTCTGGGCAATCTGGCGGATGTGAAGCACCTGCCCCCGACCTTGACTCTGCAATATTATCCCATGGAGAGTTCTTCTGCTTTCCAGCCTTATGTCGGTCTGGGTTTGAACTACACCACATTCTTTGATGAAGAGTTTAAAGGCTCCAATAAAGCCACTTTCAGGGGGCTGGAGTTAAAAGATTCCTGGGGGCTGGCGGCACAGTTAGGCGCGGATTACCGTATCAACGAAAACTGGAGTGTTAACGCTGCTGTCTGGTATGTGGATATTGATACCGAAGCCAAATTCAAAGATACATCAGGCAATAAGTACAAGATTGACGTAGAACTTGATCCCATGGTTTACATGGTTGGCGTTGCCTACAACTTCTAAACATTTCATAGCGCTTGATACAGTGCAGGCGGTAGTCTGCACTGTTCTTTCTCCGGTATAAATTCTTGCTATTTTTAAACGTCATTCTTCCTTGCTAGTGACGTAAATGTCCCTGACCAGTCGTGCTACACCACTGCGCCAGGATTTGCTGTGAATACCAAAAGTATTACGCAAATGGGTCGTGTCGAGACAGGCGTTAACGGTTTTTCCGTTGCTGGATGAATCAGGAAACAGCTCTGTCGTGTTGGCAGGGAAGTCACGGTACTGCGATGCTTCTGCAAGAATAACTTCCGCCAGAGATTCTTCGTCCACGGTTTCCGCCGCATTGTAGTGATAGGTTCCCCAGACCTGCGCATCACAGTCAATTTGTCGCATGATAGCCAGAATGACCCGTGCTACATCATCAGCCGGCGTCGGTCGTCCGCGGCTGTTGGCGGAAGCGATGACGGGTTCACCCTGGGTCAGGCTGTTGAGAATACTGGTCAGGCGGTTGCGCCCCTGGGGGCTGATAACCCACGACAGGCGAAGAATGACATGGCGCGAGCAGCGTTCCCTGATCTGCTGTTCGCCCTGCCAGAAACTGCCGCCCAGTACGCCAGAAGGGTTAGGGATGTCCTTGATGGTATAGACCTCCTGCTTCATGCCATCAAAGACCCGCCAGGATGAAATCTGAATCAGAACGGATTTGTATTGGTCGCACACTTTGGCCAGTGCGGCCGGGGCGTCACGGTTCAGGGCAAAGCAGCGAGAGGGTTCGGTTTCCGCCCGTGCAGGATTCCTGTGACCAGCGGTATTGACGACAATTGTCGGTCGATATTCGGCAATCACTTCCTCAATTTGGCGGGGATCGGTCAGATCAAGTTGGTCACGTCCCGGGGCGTAGTGAGGGATGCCGGCTCCCTTCAATAATGCCCGGAGTTCATAACCGATCTGTCCATTACCGCCTATGATAAGAACCTTCATCTGTACTTTTCCTGGAAACGCTGTGCTGATTCACTGGCTGATACCGGTATTGTGACAGCCCGGCTATGAACGACAACTGTTATCAATACGGTGATGGTGGGGCGGCTACGAAGTATTACTTATTCAGCCATTTGCCGGAGTCACGTTACCTTAGCGGGTCTTACCTGATAACCCCTTCTCGAAGAACGTAAACTGTGACCTCCACGATACGGCAGAAAATCATACTTTTTACGGTGGTGCCTGTCACCGTCATCTATAACCTGCTGTTCGGAATAAACCTGTATCAATCCGTGCAACGTTCGTCTCAGGCGCTGGAAAACCAGATGGCCGAAGCCGCCTGGCGTTACGCGGTGGGGTTTGATAACTACCTCATGGAAGCATCGCAGGTGGCGCGTTCGCTGGCCGGATTCATCGAGATCCGTCCGGAACTTGAAGATGCGCATCTGTACCGCCTGGTTTCGAACAGCGTGTCAGATAACCCGGTACTGATTAGCGCGACACTGGTTTTTCTGCCGGGAACCCGCAATGGCAACCAGTCTCTGTTTGCGCCGACAGCCTGGCGCAGTGACGATACGGTCCTGTTTCGGGACCAGGGACAGGATGGTGGTTTCATTCCCTGTGTTGAGCGGTGGCTGGCTGAAAAGCTTTACATGAATCAACAGTGGTGTCCGCCGGACCAGGATCCTAATCACGTTGATTTGATTTCCACCTACCTTGAACCGTTTTACCGGGATGGCAAGCTCATCGGCATGGTTGCGGTGAAAGTGAACCTTGGCAAGCTGGATGAAGTAGGCTCCAGGGATGCACAGTCTGAAATGGATTTCCTGGTGGTCGCCCAGGATGGCACTTACATCTATGCGCCTTTCGAGATTGATAAGGGGGAAAACCTCTTCGATACGGCCAGACGTTTCAACAGTCCGGATTACATTAAGTTTGCCGACATGATGACCGGTGACCAGCCGGGCAAGATGCGGTTGAAGATCGATGGTGAAAACCACTGGCTTTTTTATGCGCCGATACGGGCAGCAGGGTGGATGCTGTCAGCGTCTGTGCCGCGTTCGCGGGCGCTGGCTGATTTGCGCTCCCATGCTGTCACCCAGGCGGTGATTCTGCTGATATCCCTGGTGTTGATTTTTGCTTCTGTCTGGTTTATTTCAGGTCGTATTTCTCGCCCTATTCGACAACTGGAACGCGCTGTACGTCGGGTAGCATCCGGTGATTTGAATGCCAGTGTTCACATTCCCAACCGTGATGAAACCGGAAGTCTTGCCCGTTATTTTTCAGAAATGACAGGGCAGCTGGCGCTGCGGGAAGAAGCCCTGCGTGCCTCCAAGAACTTTGCGATTGACAGCATCGTGCAGGGGTTGAAAGGGCGCTATTTCTATTTCAGCCATGATCGTGATGGCAATATCACGGCGACGAGCCCTTCGGTCACAGATGTGCTTGGTTTCACGGTTGAAGAGTATTGCCAGCATTTTACCGCGCATCAGACCAGCAAAAAATCGAACCGTATCTCATTGACCATCACAGACCAGGTGCTGACGACAGGCCAGGCCAATGGTTATGAAGTGGAGATGTTCGATAACCAGGGGCGTCGACGGTATATCGAAGTGTTCAAGGTACCGATGTATGAGCCAGATGGCAGTATCAGTGGTATAGAAGGTCTGGCTCACGACATTACCGAGCGGGTCAGTGATACGGAAAAATTCCGGGGGCTGCTGGAGTCGGCGCCGGATGCCATGGTGATTACGGATATTGAAGGACAGATTCGGATTGTCAACGAACGGGCTGAAACCCTGTTCGAGCAGGAGCGGGATGAACTGATCGGTCAATCCGTTGCCTGCCTGTTTCCGGACCATGACCCGTCTGGCACCTTCCCGCTGCTGATGACGCCACCGGAGCTGCGGACAACACTGAAAATCAGTCATGGACGTGAAGGTGTCTGCCGACGTGCATCCGGTGAAGATTTCCCCGTGGAATATACACTCAGCCCACTGGAAACCGGCGACGAGGTTCTCTTTTCAGTCTCTGTGCGGGATATCACGGACCGTAAACAGGCTGAGGCCGCGTTGCGATTGAGTGAGGCGCGGTTCCGCCGTCTGGTGGAAGGCCTGCAGCAGGAGTATTTCTTTTATTCGCTCAATCCCGATGGCAGCTATATCTATGTCACCGATTCCGTGGAGCGCATCCTCGGGTATCGCCCGGTGGATTTCATGAAGCATTCCCATGACTATCTGTATGACGATGCCGAGCGTGCCTGGGTTCAGGACAACACCCGCCGGGTTGCCGCCGGCCAGGTCCAGCCCAGCTATGAAATCAAGATTTATCGCGGCAATGGTGAGGTCAGCGTTCTGGAAGTGCTGGAAGTGCCCGCCTTTGGCAGTGACGGCAAGGTCATGGCCGTGGAAGGTATTGCCCGGGACCGCACCAGCGACAAACAGGCCCAGGTGGAACTTCGCCGGGCCCGTGACGCTGCCGAGGCGGCCAGTCATGCCAAGAGTCTCTTCCTGTCCAACATGAGTCATGAATTGCGCACACCACTCAATGGCGTACTGGGTTATACACAGGTGATGTTACGGGACAAACAGCTCAGTCCACAGCATCGCCGTAGCCTCGTGGCGATTGAGGACTGCGGTCAGCACCTGTTGACGTTGATTAACGATATTCTTGATCTTGCCAAGATTGAAGCAGGCGGCCTTGAAGTCATTACGGAGCCGGTGGATCTGTATCGCCTGGTCTTGTCGGTACACCAGATGCTGTATCAGCGGGCATTGAACAAAGGCATTCAGTTCAAACTGAACCTGGGTGGCCAGAGTATCAAGCACGTTGAATTTGATCCGGATAACCTGGAGACGACGCTGCCCCGCATGATCTGGCTCGATAGCACGCGTCTGCGCCAGGTACTGATCAACCTGGCGGGTAATGCCATCAAATACACGCGATCCGGCCAGGTGCTGCTGTCTGTGTCGTTTGAACGGCAAGCTGAATCATCCGGTGAACGCCTGTGTTTCCGGGTTGAAGATACCGGTATTGGTATCGATAAAGAGTATCTCGACAATATCTTTGAGCCTTTCCGTCAGACAGAAGGGGGACGTCAGGCGGGCGGAACGGGTCTTGGGCTTGCCATCAGTCGCCGCCTGGTGGAAATCATGGGTGGGCAAATTGGCGTGGAAAGCACCCTGGGCGCCGGCAGTTGTTTTTATTTTGACCTGCCACTGGTCCGCTGTAATGACGAGGTGAAGGTACTGGAAACGGGCGCTGCATCCGATGATGGCTACTGTCGTAAAATTTTGGCGCCGGGCCAGCAGGTGAAGGTGCTGGTTGTTGATGATAATGCCGTCAACCGGGATATTCTGGTCACGCTATTGCAGAGTTCAGGTTTTACTGTCCGGCAGGCGGAGAATGGTCTGGTTGCACTGCAGTGCGCGCAGCAAGAAGCATTTGATGCCATTTTGATGGATCTGCGTATGCCGGTCATGGATGGTTTCGATGCGGCCAACGCGATTCGTTCCCTTGAAGGGGCAAGCGTCCCGGCAATTATTGCTGTCACGGCCAGTGTTTACAGTGAGTTGCGTGAAAAAGTGCATTTGCATGGGTTTACTGATTTTATTGGCAAGCCATTTCGCGCCGATGAGATTTTTGACACGCTGCAGAAACACCTGGGGCTGCAGTACAGCAGTGATTGTGAATCATCGACGGTCCTGCCTGACCTGCCGGTACTGACGCCCGAGATTGCGGCGGACTTTGCCAATGCGCTGGAAAATGCCATGGAAATGGGCGATATCGATGCGATTCGGGGGTTGGCTCACCATTATGCCGTGATGCCGGGTATCGAGCCCTGGGGAGAGCGACTGGACACATTGTGCGACAGCTTTGCCGTAGGGCAGCTGGAAACGCTATTAATGAGTCTCCGTCGGCAGGCCCAGGATGTAGAGGTGGCCTGACAAAAATACGAACCATGGTTGGCGTTGGCGAAGAACCGGCGTATGGTGCACGGTTTCGACATGGCAGCAGTATGAGTGATGGTATGAGGCAGTTAGCACCACTGGCGGCGGACCACGAAGAAGAGAAAATCCTGTTGGTCGATGATAATCCGACCAACCTGCAGGTGTTGCTGCAGACTCTCAGTGGACGCGGCTACAAGCTACTGATCGCCAAGAATGGCGACAATGCCCTGAAAATTGTCCACAAGGTACGGCCGGCGCTGGTGTTGCTGGATATCATGATGCCGGGTATTGACGGCTATGAGGTCTGTAAGCGCCTGAAGGATGATCCGGCAACTTCGGGGGTGACGGTGATTTTTCTTTCTGCCCTGGATGATACCCGTGACAAGGTCAGGGGGCTGGAAACCGGTGCAGTGGATTACATTGCCAAGCCGTTCCAGGCCGAGGAAGTCATTGCCAGGGTGGAAACCCACCTTAAAATTCACCGGCTGGAACAGGCGCTGGCCCGCAGGAATCGCCAGCTGGAAGCTGAGAATGAACACATCCTTGAATCCATGCGGGAAGGGATTGTCGGGATTAATGGCCACGGAAAGATTACGTTTGCCAACCCGGCAGCCAGCCGGATCACAGGTTGGGAGTCGACAGAGTTAATTGGCGCTGACGCTCATGGCTTGTTGATGCCCCGTTGTGCCGACGCCGCCATTCGTCCCCGTGAAGAGACCGCGCTTTATACGACGTTGACAGAAAATATCATTCAAACCGTGGAAGATGACGTGTTCTGGCGGCGGGATGAAACCAGCTTCCCGGTGGATTATTCCTGTACGCCTTTTATGCGGGATGGTGACGCGGATGGTGCTGTGATCGTTTTCCGGGATATCACCGAGAAAAAACGGCATCAGGATGCACTGCAGGATGCGCTGAACGAATTGCAGGAGCAGAAGGACAAGCTGATGCATATGTCCCGTTTGAGCAGCATGGGGGAAATGGCATCGGGGTTTGCCCATGAAGTGAACCAGCCGCTGACGGCGATTAATAATTATGCCCAGGTTTGCCAGCGCCTGATGCAACGTGACCCTATCAATATGGAATCACTGCGTGATGGTCTGGAAAAAATCGGCGTTCAGGCACGGCGAGCCGGCGATATCATTGCTCGCATTCGCAGTTTTGTGAAAAAACCTGACCACTGCCTCCAGGTCGTGGACTGTAACCGTCTGGTGCAGGATGTCGTAAAGCTGGCGGAAGTTGACGCACGACACAATGGCATGGAAATCCACCTGGAGCTTGCACAAGACCTGCCCGCTATCAAGGTTGATCCGGTACAGATTCAGCAGGTAGCGCTTAATCTGGTCAGGAACGGTATGGAAGCCATGCGGGATATGCCCAGTAAGGATGTCGGCCTTTGGGTGCGTACTGAACGGGTGGATCGTGAGTATGTCCGTATTTCTGTCATTGATAGGGGCTATGGCCTGGCAGATGATGCGGAAGAAAAATTGTTCACCCCGTTTTATACAACCAAGGATGATGGCATGGGGATTGGGCTATCGGTTTGTCACAGTATTATCCAGACCCATGGTGGTACGCTGAATTTTATCCGTAATCCTGAGGGCGGAACCACATTCTGGTTTACGGTTCCGGTGGCAGAAATTTAATTACAACCCTCTGCAACTGTATGTATTCGGTTTAATCCACGATGTAACAAGGCATACCGCATTTAAAAAGCAGTATGCCTTGCTTCAGTATCAGAAAAATAAGACGCAGTGGATTGATCGCTCACAAAATCAGTCAGCTATGGCGCTGTCAGGCGGACAAGTTATAATCGCCCGATACCTGAACAACAAAGTGAACAGTCAGGCGCCGGTTGAATGCATCAATCGCGACCGACACTGTCATGATGGAGGCGAACCTTGTCCGGAGATGTGAAAGCCTATATGCAGCGTCTGGGGCAGCAGGCCCGGGCTGCGGCGACGGTGGTCGCCAGTGCCGATGCTGGGCAGAAGAATGCCGCGCTGCTGAAGATTGCTGCTGTTCTGGACGCTTCCCGAGCGCAGATCCATCAGGCAAACCAGAAAGATCTGGAAAACGGTCGTCAGAATGGTCTGAATGACGCCATGCTGGATCGGCTGGCGCTGACGTCTGATCGTGTTGATAACATGATGGAAGGCCTGAAACAGGTGGCGGCGTTACCGGATCCTGTGGGTAATATTTCGGATCTGCATTATGTGCCCAGCGGTATCCAGATTGGCAAGATGCGGGTGCCGCTCGGTGTGATCGGCATTATTTATGAATCTCGTCCTAATGTGACCGTTGAGGCTGCCAGCCTCTGCCTTAAGTCCGGTAATGCCACTATATTGCGAGGTGGCAGCGAAGCGATCCACTCCAATCAGGCCATTGCCTGCTGTATTCGTGAAGGTCTGGAATCGGCAGGATTGCCAGTGGATGTCGTTCAGGTTCTTGATATTACCGATCGCGAAGCGGTGGGTGAGCTTATTACCATGCCGGAATACGTGGATGTTATCGTTCCCCGTGGCGGTAAGGGCCTGATCGAAAGAATCAGCCGGGATGCCCGGGTTACGGTGATCAAGCATCTTGACGGCATTTGTCACGTTTATATTGATGATCGTGCTGATCCGGACAAGGCTGAGCGGATTGCCGTCAACGCCAAGACCCATCGCTATGGTACTTGTAACACCATGGAAACCCTTCTGGTGCACAAGGATATTGCCGGTGGAGTCCTGCCTGTGTTGGCCAATGCCTACGCCGAAAAGGGCGTTGAGTTGCGCGGTTGTCCACGTACCCGATCCATTATTCCATCAGCTATTGAAGCGACGGAAGATGACTGGAGTACGGAATATCTTGCCCCGGTGCTGTCTATTAAAGTCGTGGATCGGATGGAAGATGCGATCACGCATATCAACCATTATGGCTCTCACCACACCGATGCGATTGTGACAGAAGATTTCTCCCGGGCACGCAAGTTCCTGCGGGAAGTGGATTCCAGTTCTGTTATGGTGAATGCGTCTACCCGTTTTGCGGATGGTTTTGAGTATGGCCTGGGCGCTGAAATTGGCATCTCAACTGACAAGATTCATGCGCGTGGCCCTGTCGGTCTGGAAGGGCTGACATCGGAAAAATACGTTGTTCTGGGTGATGGTCACATCAGGCAGTAAGCCTTTGTCAGTGTGCCATTACGACGAATTGTCGTATGAATACGGCTTTATGACCTGAGTGTCCCTGATACACTCAGGTCATTTTTCATTCTCCAAACGAGGATTTTGTTGCTTACATGGGTTCTGAACAACTGAGAGATCTGGTGGTTGACGCCATCGAAGAGATGAAAGGCAATGATATCAAGGTGTTGGACGTGCGTGGTCTGACCAGCGTGACCGATTTCATGATTATTGCCTCCGGTACGTCCAACCGTCATGTGAAGTCTCTCGCAGATAACGTGGTGGAACGCTGCAAGGAAAACCAGATTCGTCCGATTGGCGTGGAAGGCGACGACAAGGCAGAGTGGGTACTGGTTGACCTTGGCGATACCGTGGTGCATCTCATGCTGCCGGCGACCCGCCAGTTCTATGATATCGAACGCCTGTGGGAATCTGCCCCTGAAGCGATTGCAACGCCCTGATGCGTATCCGTCTGATTGCCGTCGGCCAGAAGATGCCCGGCTGGGTGACCGAGGGCTATAACGAATACGCCCGACGCCTGCCAGCCGACTTTTCCCTGGAACTCCGTGAAATCCCGCTGGGTAAACGTACCCGTGGGGCGGATATTGCCCGGATGCAGCGCAAGGAAGGCGATCAGATGCTGGCGGCCATTGATCCCCGTGACAAGGTGATTGCCATGGAAGTGAATGGCAAAAACTGGTCAACGGAGAAGCTGGCCGACCAGCTGGGCGGCTGGCATGATTTGGGAGAGAATGTCAGCCTGCTGGTGGGTGGCCCGGAAGGTATGTTGCCTGAAGTGTCAGCCCGCGCGGACCTGCGCTGGTCCCTGTCTTCACTGACTCTGCCACATCCGCTGGTACGGGTTCTGATCGCAGAACAGTTGTACCGGGCATGGAGCATCCTTAATAATCATCCTTATCACCGCTGACAGTTCACGGATACATGGCGCCTGACACGTTCAAGGATCATTACAGCGAACGCCGCTTGGTCAACTTCCGGCTCTGGCTGTCCGTACTGGTTATGTTGATCATGACCGGTGGCTTGCTGGCGCGCATGTTTTACCTGCAGGTGATGAATTACAGCGATCTGGCCACCCAGTCAGAAGAGAACCGGATTCACCTGCAGGCTATACCTCCCATACGTGGACTGATCTATGACACCAAGGGGCGTTTGCTGGCTGAGAATCAGCCCAGCTATACCCTGACTATTGTCCGTGAGCGGGTGAAGGATCTCGAGGCCACATTACAGGCTGTCGGTGAGATTCTGCCCTTATCTGAAAATGAACTGGAGAAATTCCGGCAGCGTTTGCGGCAGCGACGCCCGTTCGAAGGTGTGCCACTCAAATACCGTCTTTCAGAGGAAGATATCGCCAAAATTGCGGTTGATCAGTTCCGGCTTCCCGGTGTGGAAGTTGAGGCGCAGCTGATCCGCCACTATCCCTACAATGAAGAGTTTGCCCATGCGATTGGTTATGTGGGCCGTATCAATGACCGGGAACTGGCCACGTTGGATCCGGCGTTGTATAGCGGAACGCATGTTATTGGCAAGACCGGGGTGGAAAAGTATTACCAGTCAGTGCTGCTGGGTAAGCCGGGTTACCAGGAAGTTGAAACCAATGCCCGTGGGCGCATTTTGCGGGTGTTGAAGCGGGTGGATCCGGAGCCGGGGAAAGATCTGCAGCTATACCTTGATCTTGATCTGCAGGCGGCCGCGAGCAAAGCCCTGGCTGGCAAACGAGGTTCGGTTGTTGCGATCGATCCAAAAACCGGTGGCGTACTTGCCCTGGTCAGCACACCTTCCTTTGATCCCAATCCTTTTGTGACGGGTATCGATTACAAAAGTTATAGCGAATTACGCGATAGCATCCATCGTCCACTCTATAACCGCGCAACATTGGGTGAGTATCCGCCGGCATCAACGATTAAGCCTTTCATGGGGTTGGCTGCATTGGACAGCAACGCCGTTGATCGTCGTTTTAAAGTGAATGATCCCGGTTATTTTCAGCTTCCCGGTGACGAGCACAAATATCGTAACTGGAAGCGACAGGGACACGGTGTTGTAGATTTGCATCGGTCCATCGTCGTATCAAACGATACCTACTTCTATACCGTGGCGGTCAAGATGGGCATAGATACGATCCATGATTACATGGTCCGCTTTGGTTTTGGTGATCGCACGGGGTTGGATATAGCGTCAGAGAGACCCGGGTTGATGCCATCGCCGGAATGGAAGCGTCGTGCCCGTGGACGCCCCTGGTATCCGGGCGAAACCGTGATCAGTGGTATAGGCCAGGGATATATGCTGGCAACCCCGCTGCAGCTGGCGGCTGCCACCAGCGTGATTGCCAATCGCGGATTGGTGTACCAGCCGCGTCTTGCCAAGCCTGGTCCTGATGAACAAGTCCCGAAACCTGATGTGATTCAGGATCGTTCGGCCAAGGAATGGGACGCAATCATTGAAGCCATGACGGATGTCGTGGCTTCTCCCCGTGGCACCGCCTACTGGCGTATCGGGCGGCATATGAAATACGCCATGGCCGGTAAGACCGGTACTGCCCAGGTTGTCGGTATTGCCCAGGGAGAAAAGTATGATGCCGCACAGCTCGAAGAGTTCCAGCGCGATCATGGTCTTTTCATCGGTTTTGCACCTGTTGATAACCCGCAGATCGCTGTCGCGGTGGTGGTAGAAAACGACTCGTCTCTGGCCTCTATCGTGGCCAAAAAAGTCATGGATGCCTACTTGTTGCCGCGTCAGGATAACCCGGGGGGCAGGTCATCGGTGAAGCTGGCGGTGAAGGAGGGAGATAGATGAGCCGTGATTTTATCCGTCAGCTGGATGATAACCATGACCTGCGCCGTACCCAGTCGCTATGGAATCGTCTCAGTCTGGATCCCGTACTGCTGTTGATGTTGCTGATGTTTTGCGCGGCAGGGCTGTTTGTCCTGTACAGTGCGAATGGTCGGGATATGGCCATGATCATGCGACAGTCGACTTACCTGGCGATTGGTTTTATCGGAATGGCTGTAGTCGCCCAGGTACCCCAACGACTCATGCAACGATTGACGCCCTATGCGTATGGGGCGGCGGTGGTGCTACTGGTTGGGGTGCTGGTGATTGGTATTGAGTCGAAGGGGGCACAGCGTTGGATCAGCCTGCCAGGATTTCGGTTTCAGCCGTCTGAAATTCTTAAGCTGGTCATGCCGTTGACCATTGCGGGGTGGATGAGCCGTCGTCCATTGCCTCCGGGGTATAAGGAAATTGGAATCAGCCTGTTACTGATTGGTATTCCTGTTGTTTTGATTCTGGAGCAGCCTGACCTGGGTACAGCATTGCTGATTGGTGTGTCCGGTATCTTTGTGTTGCTTCTGGCAGGGCTGCGCTGGCGCATCATCGGTACGGCGGTGTTGCTGGCGATACCGGCGATCTGGGCGATGTGGCACTTTGTCATGCACGGCTATCAGAAGCAGCGGGTATTAACGTTTCTGAACCCGGAAAGTGATCCCTGGGGTTCCGGTTGGAATATCATTCAATCGAAAATCGCGATTGGTTCAGGCGGTCTCTATGGCAAAGGCTGGTTGCTGGGGACTCAGTCACATCTGGACTTTCTGCCGGAAAGTCATACCGACTTTATTATTGCTGTTCTGGCAGAAGAGTTTGGCCTGCTCGGTGTGGCTGTTTTGCTGGCTGCTTATGCGCTGATTATCGGTCGTGGCATTTACATCGCGATGAATGCTCAGACACTCTATGGACGTTTGATTGCAGGCAGCATAACGCTGACGTTTTTTGTATACGTCTTTGTGAATATCGGTATGGTGAGTGGTCTTCTGCCGGTGGTCGGTGTGCCGCTTCCTCTGGTCAGTCGCGGAGGCACCTCGATTGTGACCCTGATGGCGGGCTTTGGTGTTTTGATGTCTGTGCACACACACAAGAATTTTCTTGGGCGTTATACCTGATGAATATTGGCGTTCTATGAGTTTTTCAGCGTACAAGTCTGCGGGCTGCAGATAATAAAACAGTGACTGCATTTGAGTGTGACTTAAGATAGGGCAAATGCCCCTGTCATAAAGTAACAGGGGCATTTTTATTCATTTTCCAGCAGGGTAAAAATTAGAATCAGGTTTTTCAGGGTAGCATTCTGAAAAATGCCCACCTCGTTCTGCACTATCCGGTGGTGTCATATAGTCACCGTACATATCTTGTAGATAGTGATGAGCATCGTGTGGTGCAGGGAGATGCAGGTTTTCAAATGGCACGTTTTTAATTGGATAGATGTAGCTGCGGCGTAGGAAATAGCTAAACCAGCGACAAGAATAATAGAGGTATTCTCCGTGTTCGCACCGACTTTTGCTGATCGCTTTTTCGGCGGCAATATGACGGTTAAAAAACAGGCGAAGGCGTTTTCTCAAAGCAGTAAAGGTACTGTCATCGGGTTTTAATTTTGTTCTGGCGTATTTGAAGCGGCTTTTTGTGTCTGTAATCTCTTTTGAGTGGCTTTCCATGGAGAAAATGTCGATAAAAAAACCACTCGGTAAAATGCCGACATCCCTTGCGTTCAGCTGTTTTGATGAGCTTTTAAGGTCATATAGTTTCGCTGCGCCTTTGTTCAAAACCTGGCAATATTCACCATCCAGCAGCAACAGGTCATCACCAAGATATTGGGGCGCTATCGTAAGAAACCTGTTGTAGTCCTTCTCAGGCATACAGACATCAATATCGTCATCCCATGGGATAAAACCCTTGTGGCGGATAGCGCCAAGCAGTGTACCGCCATCTATCCAGTATTCCAGGTCGTGTGTTGTGCAGATATGGTCAAAGATTGACATCAATCGCAGTAACACATGCTGCATTTTTTCCGTTGGGGTATTGTAGTGGCCCCGGTTGTCCGGAAATAATTCTGACAGGTTATCTTGCACAATACATCTCTTGGTTGTGTATGGCCGCGACTCTTTGGATGATCGATGATGTTGATGTGTCTGGCTGACGTCCGATAAAACGCATGATGCCAAGCGACTTGGCGGCGTCGTAGAAGCGCCACTCGCTATCATCGTATTCGTCCTCTGCCTGAATATGAATCGAGATGCGATGGTCAAGATAAAATGCCGTATCCGGTATCAAAGGCGAACAGAACGCCTGGTCGACGCAGGCAAGTGACTCAAGCATTTCTATTCGCTCATCAAGAGGAATGACAGGTCGGCGTTTATAGGTCTGGGCGTCCTCATCTGAACAGACACCGACAATGAGCATGTCGCCATGCGCCCTGGCAGCCTTGAGTGCGCGAATATGACCTGTATGCAGCAGATCAAAAACGCCGGATGTGAAAACACGGATAGTCATTGTCTTTCTTCTCTGACACTGATCAACGGATTGATCACGTAAAGTAGGGAGCCGGCCACGAAGAGATGGACGCTGTTGGTATAATCCAGACCCCATGATGACAGGAGAGGCTTGTGGTAGAAGCCCAGGCAGCCAACCAGAAAAATGAGTCCGGCCAGTGATTCGAGCATTTTTTTAAAGTGTCTGTTGACAGGGAGCATCTGGCGTCTCCAACAATTGCAGGGCTATGTGCTCTGCTTTTTTCAAGCGATTCAAGCCATATGCATGGTAGTCAAGATTACCTTTGGCAAAATTCTTTGTCTGTATAATCGACCAGATGCTCCAAAGCGTGTTGAGTTGCAGCTCGAAAATGGTGATGGCTCGGACTGAGAGCGGCTGTTGGTAGCAAGCCAAAACGTATTGCCTTTGCTGCTCATCCAGGTCCGATTCAGTAAACAGGGAGGCAATATCCATTTCGGCAACGCCCTGTCCGGAGTATTCCCAGTCAATAAACTGAATGCGACCCTGCCGGGAAACCAGTATGTTCTCAGGTACGAGATCGAAATGTACTGGGCAGCTTTTCAGATTGAGCCTTGTGATTTCAGATCCGTAGACACGGCAAAGGTCAAGCATCCGGTCAAGACCCTTGTAGTGCTCTTCGGTAGTGATAAGTTTCAGGTAGTCATCCAGCATTTGCTCTAGGCAAAGTTGGTGCGTGAAACGGCATTGAGACTGATGAAGCTTTCTCAGGGCGTGGGCGATGATGTTCAGGTATTTGCCAATATTCTCCACCCGGAGGCTTTTACTGTTATGCGCCCAGCGGACAATCTTTATACCGCTATTGGCATCAAGCATTACGGGTTCGGGCGTCAGTGCCAGTTTCTGAAATATTTGCAGTGAATTATCCCGCTCGTTATGCCGATCAATGAATCGCGAAGTCCCCGGACCTGGTAGCCTCAGCGCGAAGTCGGACTGAAGATGCTTGATCTTGTAACTGCGATTGGTTGTTCCCGGGAGACGGTCTATGACATTGATATCACAAGACTGTGCTGACAAAGACTGGCCAATAAGAAGAGCCTGTGTCCTCGTAGCTATATCGTTGATTGATAGCATGTAAGTTTAATTGTGTGGAATAGTATTGACGGACGTGATTGTAGGCATTTTGTAAGTGCCCGATATTGGTGGAGATACTGATGCCTGTCTGTAACGGAATATGTTCAAGCTAAATGCTTTGGTTGTATGAATCATGGTGATAACTGACAAAATCCTGAACGCCTGCAACATCTTGTAATATTTCTCCCTCTCTGATGACGATACAATGTCATGAGATCCCGTTGTTTGAGATTCGAAAAGAAGAATAGCGATTGATCCAGGTATGGTGAGCCTTACCGGAAAAACACAGTAGCCAGAGGGCTGGCATAGAGTGTTATTCTTGTAGAAGTTACTGCTTCCGCCGACAGGTATTGTCATTATCGGCGGCAGTATTGATGGCCAGGAGCGCCAGGAGTGAATGTATGAAATCGTTACTGTCACGGGGTTTATCCCTGACTGTGAAGTGTCTTTCCAGGCCTTTGTCGGTGGCAATGGAATACCGCATTCGCACATGGCTGGTTGGCAGTGTGCTGGTCGGCAGTAGTGTGGTGATGCCGGTGCAGGCTGATGGTATTGCCGGTCAGCCGGAAGTGAGACTGTTTATTGATGAACTCGTCAAGGAAGAGGGGTTTGACCAGCAGGCGCTGGAGTCCCTGTTCAAGCAGGTGGAAAGTCAGGACCGCATTATTGAGTTGATGGATCGTCCCGCGGAGCGCAGCCTGGAGTGGTGGGAATATCGCAACCGCTTTATCAGTGATCTGGTGGTTCAGCGTGGTGTTGAATTCTGGAAGAAGAACCAGAAAACCCTGGAGAATGCTGAAAAAACCTACGGCGTACCCGCTTATGTCATTTTGGGGATTCTGGGTGTGGAAACCCATTATGGGCGCTTCCGTGGTGGTTTCCGGGTGGTGGATGCCTTGTCGACACTGGGCTTTAACTATCCCCGGCGGGCAACCTATTTTCAGGGACAGCTGAAAGCTTTTCTGATCCTTTCGCGTGAGCAGGGCTTTGATCCGCTGTCGTTGACAGGTTCTTATGCGGGGGCGATGGGCATTCCCCAGTTCATGCCGTCCAGCTACCGGGAATATGCGGTGGATTTTGATGGCAGTGGTCAGGCAGATATCTGGGATTCCCCGGCGGATGCGATTGGCAGCATTGCCTCCTACCTGAGTCGGCACGGTTGGGCACAAGGCAAGCCTGTGGCGACTCAGGCCAAGGTCAAAGGCAAGCAGTTCGGTGACATTCTGGAGGATAATCCCAAGCCTTCCATGTTGATGAGTCGGGCGAAAGACGCAGGCTGGACTGCTCAGAAGGATGTGCCATCTTCTGCCAAGGTGCGCGGCTTAAAGCTTCAGGGTAAGGATGCTCCGGAATACTGGCTGACGCTGGACAACTTCTACGTCATTACCCGATATAATCGCAGCAATCTCTACGCAATGGCGGTTTATCAGCTGGGCAGGCAGGTGCAGTCCCAGTATCAGGCGCAGTTGCAGGATCAATCGCAGGATAACTTGCAGGCCAAGGCTGATACCACACAATGATGTCTATGCAGTGCAGTTCAATGGGGCGTATTGAACAACGCGCCGGCACGGGCGCCGTAACAGGGAAACCATGGATGGTGTTGGCAGGGATGATTCTGATGGTACTGGCGGGATGTTCAGCGCCGCCCATGGTGCGTGATGGCGCACCGTCACAGGATGTGGATGTCAGTCAGATACCGGATGCGGTGCCTCAGCCGCATTACGGGCCTTTGAAGAATTCCCCTTATCAGCTGGCTGGAGTGTCTTACCAGCCCTTGGCCTCCGCAGTGGGTTTTCGGCAGGAGGGAGTCGCTTCCTGGTATGGAACCAAGTTTCACGGTCGTAAAACCGCGAATGGTGAAACTTACAATATGTTTGCCATGACGGCGGCCCACAAAACCCTGCCATTGCCGTCCTATGTACGTGTCACCAACAAAGCGAATGGCCGTAGTGTCGTGTTGCGGGTGAATGACCGGGGGCCATTCCATGGTAACCGGGTGATTGACCTTTCCTATGCTGCTGCCAGGAAACTGGGTTTTCAGAATAAAGGCACGGCCAATGTTGTGATTGAAGCGATTGATGCTACCCAGCCTGTGCAACAGGTCGCCCAGGCTCCTGCTGCAGGGGATGGTAAAAAAGCGGCTGCGTTAACGCCGTTATCGATTTATCTTCAGGTGGCAGCACTCAGCACACGGACGGGCGCGGAAGCCCTGCAGAAGCGGTTGCAGCAGGTCATCACACAGCCTGTGCAAGTGACCCAGGTGGAAGATGAGGCCGATGCACTGTACCGTGTCAGGGTTGGACCTCTGCCCAATCGCAGTGATGCGCTGAAGGTGGGTGATCTTCTGGCTGAGGCCAGTCTTGAGCGCGGGCACCTAGTATTTGAGTAGTCTCCAATACTGAATATCGCACTTATTCTTAGGGTTCCGACAAACGAGTAGCCTTTGACGACAGAAGGTTGATGTCTGGCACTATTTACTGAACTTTACTGCAATAGTCGGTTATGTCGTATTAAAGCGGGCTTGACCTGTTGTTATAATGCCCGGCTATTCATCCGCAGTTATCTACAGCGAACAATATGAAACACCTGATCTCATTACACTTTCTACGGAAAGGACAGGTATTTTCAGCCTGTATGGCTGTCATGGCCCTGTTGACCTTCTCCAGTGTGGCCCAGGCGCTGCCGGCCGGCCTGATTCCTTCTCCCCCCCAGGTAGCGGCGGATGGTTATATCCTGATAGATGCCGCCAGTGGTGAAGTACTGGCGGAGAAAAATGCGGATCAGAAACTGCCCCCTGCCAGCCTGACCAAGATGATGACCGCCTACGTGGTGGAAACCGAGCTGGCCAATGGCAATATTGGCCGTGATGACCTGGTCACCGTCAGTGAGAAAGCCTGGCGCATGAAAGGCTCACTGATGTTCATCGAAGTGGGCGAAAAGGTTGCCGTTTCCAATTTGCTGAAAGGTGTCATCATCGTGTCCGGTAACGATGCCAGTGTGGCATTGGCCGAATATGTGGCGGGTAGCGAAGATGGCTTTGCCCAGCTGATGAACTCCACGGCTCAGCAGTTTGGCATGAACAATACACATTTTGTGAATGCTTCTGGCTGGCCTGCGGAGAACCACTACAGTACTGCGCGAGATCTGTCGATTCTTGCCCGTCACATGATCAATGATCATCCTGAATACTACCCAATCTATGCAGAAAAAGAGTTTCAGTACGGTGTCGACAAGCGTACAGGGAAACCTTTGAAGCCACAGGCTAACCGCAACACGTTGTTGTTTACCAATCCGAATGTGGATGGCATCAAGACTGGCCATACGAATGAAGCGGGTTACTGCCTGGTGGCGTCTTCCGAGCGTGAAGGCCGCCGTCTGATTGCCGTCGTGATGGGTACCCGGAGCGAGCGCAGCCGGGCTAATGAAACCCAGAAACTGCTGACCTATGGCTTCCGTTTCTTCGACAATGTTGAAGTTAAGAAAGGTGGCGTGACCCTGGAGCAGGTACGTGTCTGGAAAGGCTCCCAGGATGAGCTTGCGGTTGGCCTTGAAAAAGATCTGGTCATTACTGTGCCCCGTGGCAAGGACAAAGCGGTTCAGGCCAGCATGGTCATTGATCAGGATATTATGGCGCCTGTCGCCGCTGGCCAGAAAGTGGGTACGGTGAAAGTAACACTGGATGACGAAGTCATTTCCGAAGTGCCCCTGATTGCCCTGGAACCCGTTGAAGAAGGCGGTTTCTTCAAGCGTCTCTGGGACGGTATTCTTCGCTTCTTTGCCGGCCTGTTCAGTTAATATTGAGTCAGGCCCTGTCACTGCCGTAACCTGTTAGTAACAGGTTACGGCAGTATTGCTTTTAGCTGGATTGAATCGTTGTTATGTCTGATGTCTACCTGAATGGTGAAATTCTTCCGCTGGAAAAGGCACAGGTTTCCGTGCTCGACCGTGGCTTTCTGTTCGGGGATGGCGTGTATGAAGTGATTCCTGTGTTTCATGGACATCCCCTGCGCCTTGAAGAACACATGGAGCGCTTGAACGCCAGCCTGGCTGCCATTCATCTGCCTGTGGATATCACGATTATTGAGTGGCGTTCTATTTTTGATCAGCTGCTCAGTCGCAACCCGGGACAACACCAGGCGCTGTACCTCCAGATTTCACGGGGAAGCTATGCTTCACGTCAGCATGGTTTTCCGGCAGAAACCCGGCCGACGGTCTTTGTGATGGCAATGCCACTCGCGCCACGTATCAATGGCTCGCTGGATGACGTGAAAGGCGGTACGGCCATCACTGCCCCAGACCAGCGCTGGCAGCGCTGTGATATCAAGAGCACATCCCTGCTGGGAAATGTCATGCATCACCAGCTGGCGCTGAACAGCGGCGCAATAGAGGCGATCCTGGTGGATGACGAAGGACAGGTGACGGAAGGCTCATCCAGCAATGTCTTTATCGTACGCGATGAAACCATTATCACACCGCCCAGAAGTCACAAGATTCTGAGTGGTATTACCCGGGCACTGGTACTGGAGCTGGCGGTCAATGATGGCGTCTATCGCTGTGAAGAGCGGGATGTGACCGCTGATGAGCTCAAGACTGCCGATGAAATCTGGGTCACCAGTTCCAGCAAAGAAATTCTGCCCATTATCGAATTGAATGGCATCCAGGTTGGAGAGGGCCACCCCGGGCCTGTCTGGCGCCATGTGGCGAGCCTTTACCAGGCCTATAAAGCGGGCTAGCAGTTAATGCTCGCTTTTCCGGATGCCTACGAGGTGATTGATTGATGTCTACTGAAGAACAGCAAGCCCCCAAAATTGAGTTTCCCTGTGCTTACCCGCTCAAGATCGTTGGTAATGCCGCACCGGACCTGAAGGACTTCGTACTGCGGGTTATCAAAAAGCATGATCCGGCCCATGACGGCAGTGCGACCTTGCGTGATAGTAAAAACGGTAACTACCAGGCGATCAACGTCACCATTACGGCGACGGGTGAAGATCAGCTTAAAGCCATTTTTGAAGAGTTGAAGGCCAGCGGCCGGATACAGATGGTGCTGTAATAAAACAATGACAGAACCTTTGCCCTGCCATGAACCCGTTAATGAGCCAGAACGGCTGATTATCCGCCAGCTCGGCATTCAGCCTTATGAGCCGGTCTGGAAGGCCATGGCTGACTATACGGATCATCGCGATCGCCAATGCAGTGATGAAATCTGGCTCCTTGAGCATCAACCGGTTTTTACACAGGGACAGGCAGGTAAAGCCGAGCATGTGCTGAATCCCGGTGATATACCGATTGTTCAGGTCGATAGGGGTGGGCAGGTGACCTACCATGGACCGGGACAGCTGGTAGCTTATCTTTTGCTGGATATTCGCCGGCTGGGCCTGGGGGCAAGGGCGCTGGTCACGCATATTGAAAATGCCATTATCGCGACGCTAAAGGAGTACGGTGTTGCTTCTGCCGCCAAGCCGGATGCACCGGGCGTTTATGTGGATAACGCCAAGATTGCGTCGCTTGGGTTAAGAATCCGGCGTGGATGCTCTTTTCACGGGTTGGCATTGAATATAAATGGGGACCTGTCACCGTTTCTGCGCATCAACCCCTGTGGGTATGCCGGTTTAGCCATGACCCGGCTTGCAGATTATGACAGCAGTGCGGACTGTACGTCCGCCGGAGAACGATTGACGCACCATCTGGTGCAGGGCCTTGGTTATACTGAGATCGAGACCCGACAAAGCTGGGACTAAGCGAAATGACAAGCGCATCATCCAATCCCGCCAGCGCCGCGGGAGCCACCGACGCCACCAAAAAACGTCGGCTTGAGCCGGGAGTGAAGTACCGGGGGGCGGACAAGGTTGACCGGATTCCGATCAAGGTGATCCCGACAGCCAAGGAAGATATGCCGCGCAAGCCCGACTGGCTGCGTGTCCGTATTCCGGCCTCTCCGGAAGTGGAGCGGATTAAAAAGCTCCTGCGTAAGCATGCCCTGCACACCGTCTGCGAAGAAGCGTCCTGCCCGAACCTGGGTGAGTGCTTCCATGGCGGCACTGCGACCTTCATGATCATGGGGGCTATCTGTACCCGCCGCTGTCCGTTCTGCGATGTGGGCCATGGTCGTCCCAAGCCGCTGGATGAAGGCGAGCCTGCACATCTGGCACAGGCGATTGCCGATATGCGCCTGAAATACGTCGTTATTACGTCTGTGGATCGTGATGATCTGCGCGATGGTGGCGCTGGCCATTTTGGCAGTTGTATTCAGGAAATTCGAGATCGTTCCAGCGAGGTCGAAATTGAAATCCTGGTGCCTGATTTCCGGGGCCGGATGGAGGTTGCCCTGGATATCCTCAGCGAAACACCGCCGGATATCTTCAACCACAACCTGGAAACAGCACCCGCACTGTACAAGATGGCCCGACCAGGGTCGGATTATCAGTGGTCACTGGATCTGCTGAAGCAGTATAAGGCGCGTAATCCTTCTGTTCCGACCAAGTCCGGCCTGATGCTGGGGCTGGGTGAGACCAATGAGCAGGTCATCGAAGTCATGGAAGATATGCGTGCCCATGATATTGAGATGATCACCCTGGGCCAGTACCTGCAGCCTTCCCGCCATCATTTGCCGGTCAAGCGCTTTGTGCATCCTGATGAGTTTGCTGAGCTGGCGGATACAGCGAAAAAACTGGGCTTCAGCAAGGTCGCTGCAGGCGCCCTGGTACGCTCTTCTTATCATGCGGATGAGCAGGCCAAGGGCGATTTTCTGGTTTGAAGACGAATAAAAGTCGATACGCCATGTTGTGTATCGACTTTTACGTTGTTTGTTATATGAATGCAGGCCCTGTGCGTAATTGATTTTTCATTTAAAAGATCATTGTCGCACACGACATCCGGCACCAAAGCCTATCGCATCACCAACGAGAATTTCCATTGTGCTGGTTGCCACATAGCACCCGTGTTGACCTGGACTAAAGTCGAGTTCTGGATAAACGATTTGGGATTCGCCTTGTATTCTCAAAGACATCCATTTGTTAGTTCCCGGGATTCTGGTTTCACAGGTGACTCCCCCTGACTGAACGCTAAGTAAGAATGTGCTAGTCGATCCTTCAATGAGGTACCTGACATTGAAGTCCTGACTTTCTCTACAAAGGCTTATGCGACTATCCCAGCCCCCGGGAGACGTCCACCCAGCCTCGGGTGTTTTCGGCTCCGAAGGATCAGGTGGTGTGGGGGAGATTCCTCCTCCAGGTACAGGCGTTGGAGTCGGCTCCGAAGGATCAGGTGGTGTGGGGGAGTTTCCTCCTTCAGGTGTAGGCGTTGGAGTCGGCTCCGAAGGATCAGGTGGTGTGGGGGAGTTTCCTCCTTCAGGTGTAGGCGTTGGAGTCGGATCCGAAGGATCAGGTGGTGTGGGTGAGTTTCCTCCTTCAGGTGTAGGCGTTGGAGTCGGATCCGAAGGATCAGGTGGTGTGGGGGAGTTTCCTCCTGCAGGGGTAGGCGTTGGAGTCGGTGTTGTAGGAGCACTTACAACCTGAATGTCGCCTGTGGTGGGGGCTGGAGGGACGGTTATCGGTGTTGGCAGATTTGATATGTCAGTGAGGCAACCGTTGCCGCTGCAAGCATCCCATGAGATCTCACCCTTATTGACGTTACCTAGCAGGGAAAAAACCTGTTGTTCTGCGCTATCAGGAAATATTTCAGGTTTTATATAAACGTTGATTCTGATCTGGTTGGTTCCCGTGCGAACAGTCTCGACTTTCTCTACGACCTCCATGTTCTGGGCTAATAAATTTCGATGGAAGCTGGGAGGTAAAGTCCGTCGGGTGGCAACGTGTGCTTCAATGGAATGCCGGATTTCATTAGCTAAATGTACCGCTTCATTGATTTTGGCGCGTGTTGCGTAATCCTTGTAGGTGCTGAAGGCATAGGTGGCTACTATTGCCACTATGGTCAGTGCCAGAGCTGCCTCAATCAGGCTGTATCCCTTTTGATTCTTGGTATCGTTATTCACAGTATTGATCTTGATATTTTGTCAATTTATCACCCTGTACTTATTTGAGTGTAGATAGAATCACTTTGCTTGCGAGGTGTCATAATGTTGTTTGAAAAATAAGGAGCACGAGCGCGATGCTTGACTGGAAACTATCTCATATCTCTCGCATTTTCTAAGTCCTCAGCCTGAGACCTGCTACTTTCAGGCATCGTCAACGCATTTTCTTTGGAACGATGTCTCGCTGACCACAGCTACCCCAAGGGTATGAGGATATTGATTTTCAGCTTGCTGCCAGAACCTTGAGGAACAGGAAGCATTTAAAAAAACTTCAAACAGTAAGTGATGGCTGTTGTACCTTCAGAAGCCAGACGCCAGGTATCAATAACCTGTTAAGTGAGCGACCGTGATTATCCAAACAACAATAAAATGCCAATCAAGAGAGGGCAGCAATAACGGACATACCAGGGCCATATTCGCCAGAATAAGGATGCCTCGACCTGGTTGAATCCTTGTTTTATTTCCTGCAACCGATGATTTCGATGCATCAGCCAGCCGGCAAACAGGCAAAATAACAGGGCATTAAACGGTTGGGCATAGCGGGTTGTCAGGGTGATGACTCCGCTGAACAATACGCTGAAGTTGGCAATCACCAAGGTACACAGCAGCAGGACTGGCAGGCAAATCAACAGACTGGCTTTCTGTCGTGTCAGGCCTCCGCGCTCGGTCAGGGAAGAGACCGGAACTTCCAGCATGGATATTGATGACGTTAGTGCGGCAATAGTCATGAGTATGAAAAACAGGATGCCAAGTATGGATCCCACGGTGCCGAGGGAGGAAAAGAAAGCAGGAAGCACGTTGAACACCAGCGTATCGCTGGAATGCAGCAGACCATTCTCATCGTAAATCATCATGCCGCTTTTCAAGGCTACAAACATGCAGGGAATGACCAGAAGCCCTGCCAGAAAAGCGATACCCGTATCCAGCAGGCAGACCTGAAGCGCCATGCCCGGGAGATTGGCCCGTTTACTGAGGTATGAACCGTAAGCCATCATGGCGCCGACGCCGAGTGACATGGAAAAAAAGGATTGTCCGAGGGCATTGAAGAGCAAATGCGGCGTGATTTTACTGAAATCCGGTACGAGATAATGTCGAAGTCCTTCTATGGCGCCGTCCTGGGTCATGACACAGCCAATAAGAAGAAGAAGTAAGAGAACCAGAAGAGGCATCAGGCGTGATGACCACTTTTCAATCCCTTTCTCTATACCACCATTCACAATAGTCAGTGTCATGACGATAAAGCATACCGTCATGACCAGGTTCCGCTCCGGTGTAAAACCAACAAGCCAGCTGGCAATAGTCTCCAGCCCCATTTCACTGAAAACGGGGGCCAGGGCGTATGCAATCAGCCATCCGCCAATAATGCTGTAAAAGGCAAAGATCATGCAGATCGTGATAACCGCCAGACATCCCAATGCATGGCCATGTTTGCTGAAAGCCTGGGCATGAGGAAGTCGTTCCAGGGCGGTGATCGGATTAGCCTGACTGTAGCGACCAATCATCAGCTCTGCGACCAGGGCCGGATAGGCCAGTAACAGTGACAAAATGAGGTAAATAAAGAGAAAGGCCGCGCCACCGTTATCCGCCACCTGGGTCGGAAATCCCCAGATATTGCCAATGCCAACAGCAGAACCGGCGGCAGCGAACACAAAACCGAGCCGTGAACTGAATTGCCCACGGGGCTGGCTCTGGTCTTGAGAGGGGACGGCCTGTCCACGACTCATACGGAGGGCCTCATCGCTGGTGTTATATCCTACAGGTTAGACGGCCATAATGGCGAAAGGTTCGTTAAGGATGACAACAGCGTAGCAGGCGCGCCGGCTCGGGGCCGGCGAATGTGCTCAGGCGGCGGGGCGAACGGTATATTTGGCTTCGTGCCGGGCTTTCCACTCTTCGATCAGTGCGCTGTTATCGTGCTGCCATGGGTGGAAACCGGGGCGGTAGTAGTCGAGGTAATCCCTGAATATTTGTCGGATCAATCCTGGTTTGCCAAGTAAAAACTGAAAGCCACTTTTCCAGGTATTTGCTTTGAATAACACACCATCACGCGCCAGGAAATGGCAGATATGGCGTGTCGTAACATAGCTGAAGTGAATCGTGGTCTGGATCATCATCAGCACCCGGGTGAAATAACCACCGCCAACGGCCTCATAGGCATCAAAGCAGACCGCCTTATGTTCGGTTTCTTCTATTGCATGCCAGCGCCAGATGGCTTTCATCTCGTCCGGGGCGTCAGCCAGCCAGTCCTGGGGGTATTTCATCAGGGCATTCGCCATGATGGCGGTAAAGTGCTCTACGGCGCAGGTTGTGGCCAGCTGCTGTTTCCGGGTCATCAGCTTCTGGCCCAGACGTGTCCAGAAGCCCAGGTGGCGATCCAGCTTGTCGATATCGTAGCCCTGCTCGCGCAGCAGGTTGTTGTATTTATCGTGCTCATGCCCATGAATGGCTTCCTGGGCAATGAATCCCTTGATTTCCGCCAGCAGGCCAGGATCGCTGATTTCGTGCTGAACGCCCCGCACGGAATCAATAAAAAAACGCTCTCCCTGGGGAAACAGGGTGGACAGGCCATTGAAAAAATGTGTCCTGAAGGCATCATTGCTGTGCCAGTGTCGTTTCAGGGTGTTGAGGCCGAACTGCATGCGACGGGGTTTGACCTCGACATGGTTCGGTCTTGGGCATCTGGAGGCGGCGTGAGGTGTGTTCATGGTCCGATGACTGTTATTATCTTTTTTGTCTGTTACTCAATACTGTGTATTCTGTCAGGCAAAATACAGAGCGGAACCGGCAGAACCCATAGTCATTTGGGGCCGGAAAAGGGCTGGGGGGTCCGATGGCACTGTATCGGTCGCGGGCAGGCAGTCAGCACATGGCGACGGCATGAAAAATAAAAGAACCACAATTGCTATTCCGACCACGTATGTTCGACATCTGTTGTCACTGGCAGGACAGCAGGGGGTGGATGAACAGTCCGTTCTGGATGCTGCAGGTATCCGGCGAATAGAGCTGGACGCCGATGATGGCCATATCGATTTTGACCGTTGTGATCGCCTGGTCAGTATCATTCTGAAGCAAACCGGCGATGCGTCGCTGGGCTGGCAGCTGGGCATGCAGTTGAATCTGCCCAGCCATGGCGCCTTGGCAACTGCCGCCATGAGCAGCCAAAGCATGGAAGAATCCATTCGGGTGTCTGAGCGGTATCTGGCGACCCGTTACCCGCTCCTTGCCGTACGGCTCTATCAGGATGGTGATACGGCGATTCTGCAGTTTGATGAGGTTGTTGCGCTGGGCGTTAACCGGGTCTTCTACCTGGATGCGTTTATTGCCAGCCACCAGGTGATCAGACGGTTTTTGTATGGAGGCTCGCAGACGGTTCTGGAGATCCGGTTGGCCTGCGAGTGTCCCCGTCACCATGGCGCTATTGATTTTGATGGCGCGGTGCTGAGTTACGGCTGTCCGGCCAACCAGTTCCGTTTTCCTGCTCAATATCTTTCCGTACCGTTACCGACGGCAGATGCCATCACCATGGCCTCGGCTGAGCGTCAGTGTCGCAAAATGCTGGATAGTTTGAAGCTGGAAACCGGTCTGTTGCAGCAAGTGCTGGCATTTATGCGAAGTCGGGAGAATGTGATTCCCAGCCTTGAGCAAACAGCAGACCATCTTGGAATGTCACCCAGAACATTGCGACGGCAATTGCAGGAATACAACACGACGTATCGCAACCTGGTGAATCAGGAAAGAAAGCGGCTGGCACTTTATTTTCTTCGTAATACCCGGCTGACCGTGGAAGAAATTGCCGAGCGGCTGGATTATAACGATCCCAGTAATTTTGGCCGGGCCTTCAGAAAATGGACGGGGTGTTCACCCGGTCATTATCGGGAATCTCAGGATGAAAAAAACGTATAAATGCGTCGTCCAACACTAATCATCTACCAGCAACACTCTACTTAATCAGCACAGGGATTGATTGTGTTTACAGAACTCATGTTGCCCCGTTTCAGTGAGACCGATGCGCTTGGTCACATCAACAATGCTGTTCTACCGGTCTGGTTTGAAAAAGCACGGGAGCCGATTTTCCGGTTGTTTACACCTGACCTGGATATCCACAAGTGGCGCTTAATCATCGCGAGGATAACCGTAGATTTTCTTGCCGAACTGCAATATGGAAACGATGTAGAGATACGAACCGGTCTGTTAAAAGTGGGTAACAGCTCAATGACGATAGGCCATGAAGCCTGGCAAAACGGTGTCTGTTGTGCAAAAGGCGAAGCGGTCATGATTCACTTTGATTATGGCCAGAAGAAGGCTGTACCAATTCCCGAGACTATTCGCGTTCAACTTGAGCAACACATTATGAAACAGGACTGACGCCATGTTATTTCGGCTGCAAGGCCTGAACGACAGTGAGTGATAAACAATAAGGGAGTGCGTGTCTGCAAGTTTTGATATCCTCTCCCTTCAGCCAAGGAGCGGCCTGCATTATTCCGGATCATGCATGATCACCGGACGACGAACAATTGAGAAAACAGCCTGACTGAAGGATTGCCGCTCATGCCAGCGTACCGCTCCAGAACATCGACTTATGGCCGTAACATGGCCGGCGCCCGCGCGCTCTGGCGTGCCACAGGAATGCAGGACGAGGATTTCAAAAAGCCGATTATCGCGGTTGCCAACTCGTTCACCCAGTTTGTACCCGGCCACGTCCATTTGAAGGATATGGGGCAATTGGTTTGCCGGGAAATCGAAGCGCATGGCGGGGTTGCCAAGGAATTTAATACCATTGCCGTAGATGACGGGATCGCCATGGGGCATGACGGCATGCTCTATTCCCTCCCGTCGCGTGACATTATTGCCGACTCCGTGGAATACATGGTCAATGCCCACTGTGCGGATGCACTGGTCTGTATTTCCAACTGTGACAAAATCACGCCGGGAATGCTGATGGCGGCAATGCGCCTGAATATTCCGGTGATCTTTGTTTCCGGTGGACCGATGGAAGCAGGCAAGACCAAACTGGCTGAACATAAGCTGGACCTGGTGGATGCGATGGTGATTGCCGCCTCAGATGCCGATGATGACACCGTTAATGAGTATGAACGCTCTGCCTGTCCGACCTGTGGTTCCTGCTCTGGTATGTTTACCGCTAACTCGATGAACTGTCTGACCGAGGCATTGGGCTTGTCCCTGCCGGGTAATGGTTCTCTGCTGGCGACGCATGCGGATCGAAAGGAACTTTTCCTGGAAGCGGGGCGCCGAATTGTTGACATTACCCGTCGTTACTATGAAAGCGACGATGAAACGGTATTGCCCCGTAATATTGCCAGCTTTGAGGCTTTCGAAAATGCCATGAGCCTGGATATTGCCATGGGCGGCTCCACAAATACCATTCTGCATCTGCTGGCGGCGGCACAGGAAGGCGACGTGCCGTTTACCATGAAAGACATTGATCGTTTATCCCGCCGTGTTCCGCAGCTGTGCAAAGTGGCGCCGAATATCCAGAAATACCATATGGAAGATGTGCACCGTGCGGGTGGCATCATGGCTATCCTGGGCGAGATGGATCGTGCAGGTCTGCTGCATACGGATGTAGCCACCGTGCACAGCGCGTCAATGAAAGAGGCGCTGGCGAAATGGGATATCGTACAAACCGATGACCAGGCGGTGCATACTTTCTACCGGGCAGGTCCCGCCGGTATCCGGACGACGGAAGCCTTCAGCCAGGCGACACGCTGGCCGGATCTGGATGCCGATCGCCAGGATGGGTGTATCCGGTCACTGGCACATGCCTACAGCGAAGAAGGCGGACTTGCGGTGCTCTATGGCAATATTGCTGTCGATGGTTGTGTCGTTAAAACCTCCGGTGTCGATGAAAGTATTTTGGTTTTTGAAGGCCCGGCACATGTGTTCGAAAGCCAGGATGATGCTGTGAGCGGCATTCTGGAAGACCAGGTTAAACCGGGTGAAGTGGTTGTGATTCGCTATGAGGGCCCGAAGGGCGGACCCGGCATGCAGGAAATGCTTTACCCGACCAGTTACCTGAAATCCAGGGGACTGGGCAAAGCCTGTGCATTGCTGACGGACGGTCGTTTCTCCGGTGGAACATCCGGGCTGTCTATTGGGCATGCGTCGCCAGAAGCGGCAGCCGGTGGCGCGATTGGTCTGGTCGAAAACGGGGATATCATCCGAATTGATATTCCGGCCCGCACGATCAATGTGGCATTGTCTGATGATGTGTTGCAACAGCGTCGTGAGAGGATGGACAGCAACGGCGACAAGGCGTGGAAACCGGTTGAGGAAAGACCTCGTCGTGTATCTATGGCTTTAAAGGCCTACGCGTTTATGGCCACAAGCGCTGACAAGGGCGCGGTGAGGGATGTGACGCGCCTGCCTGACTGAATCCGTAACCCCACCAGTCATCGCCACAACGCGATGGCTGGTGGCTTCTAGGCAAACCTTCAGAATATCATGCCGACACTGACGGAGAACAGCCAGGGATCAAGATCGGTTTTTTTGAACTTTCCACCCATGGCATGGCCTTCGAGTTCCATGTCGATATAGCGGGCGGAAGCATCAATAAACATCATGTCGTCCATCATCATTACGGCGCCAACCTGGGCAGTCCAGCCCCAGTTGTCATCAATGGAAAAATTGGTTTTTTCCACGCCCTTGATTTTTTCACTGGAGAATCGGGTAAACGCCGCGCCCACGCCAGCATAGGGTCTTACCATTTCATTGGGATCCATCAGGTAATACTGGACTGTGGCGGTAAGGGGCATCATTTCATATTCAACCTTGCCCTTCATGCTTTTCATTTTGCTGGAGAATTTGACAGGCCAGTATGTGCCTAATTCAATGCCGATCTCATCGGTCATCATCATCAATGCGCTGATGTTAGCGGTCCATTCATCATCGGTTTTTATTTTGCTGTCATCGCTACTGGTTTTCAGTTTGATATCATCCGGCTTGATGAAGGTTGCGCCGGCCTTGATGGCTATATCACCTTCCTGAAGCGCGTAAACCTGAGATGCAGATGCGAGCAGGGAACCTGCTGCAACGACAGGAATAAGGACTTTCCTGAACATGCCGTTTACCTCAAATGCATTAAACAACGGCCACGCTTTGTGGCTGGCTGGGAAGTTTTGGGACAACAGGTCAGCGGTGGATGTGTGCCTTGCATCAACAACACGAAAGCTGACGACAGATTGCCTGCAGCACAGTGTAGACCACTCTTCAGGATCGGCACGGTGAAGTCCGCTTTGAACCCGCGGCGGGTAGCGCTATGGTTAACAGGGATAACGTCACGGTATGCAAAGGAAGACAGCAATGACAGACCCGTTCATGCAAGCCGCCATTGCCGAGGCCAAAGCCGGTCGTGTGGAAGGTGGCATTCCCATCGGTGCGGTGTTGGTTCACGACAATAAGATCATTGGCCGGGGCCATAATCAGCGGATTCAAAAAGGCAGTCCCTGTCTGCACGGAGAAATGGCTGCGCTTGAGGATGCGGGGCGTTTGCCTGCGGCGGTCTATCGTGAATGCACGATGTATACGACATTGTCACCCTGTTCCATGTGCAGCGGTGCCATATTGCTGTATGAAATTCCCCGCGTTGTTGTGGGCGAAAACAAGACCTTCATGGGCGAGGAAGCGTTACTGAAGAGTCGCGGGGTGGACGTGACGGTTGTAAACCATCCGGAGTGTATTGAATTGATGGAGGATTTTATCCGGCTGTTTCCGGCGTTGTGGAACGAGGATATTGGTGTCTGAGCGACAGAGATTCATTGGAAAACAAGACGGCCATAATGTGTTATGGCCGTCGGTCTTTCATGCCTGCTCAATAGCGCAACTGATAGCCGGAAGTTTCTCAATAAATGCTTCCAGCTGATCGTCATCAAAATCCAGATGCGTAACAAAACGAATTTCCCGGGCACCGAAAGGCACAGCCAGAATATCGAATGCTTTGAAGACGTTAAGCGCCTGATCCGGCATAAATGGCTTTTTCAGCGTGGCAATAACGATATTGGTTTCGGGCGGAATAATCGCTTCAATACAAGGCATTTCGGACAGTGCATCCGCCATCTGGCGGGCGCGACGGTGGTCATCGGCCAGACGCTCAATGTTATGTTTAAGCCCATACAGGCCCGCTGCCGCCAGAAATCCACCCTGACGCATCCCGCCGCCCATCACCTTGCGAATTCTGCGCGCCGCTTTGATGTGTTCCTGTTTACCCAGCAGTAGTGAACCGACAGGTGCCCCCAGGCCTTTGGAAAGACAAATGGATATAGTGTCGAATAGTTGGCCGTAGTCTTTGGGATTCTCGTTTTTTGCGACAAGTGCATTAAACAGACGGGCACCATCCAGATGGAGCGGAATCTTATGCTGGTTACAGACTTTCCGGATGGCAGTGAGTTCGGCGAAGTCATAACAGGCGCCGCCACCGCGATTCATGGTGTTTTCCACCGCGACCAGACTGGTGACGGGGTGGTGGACATCATCCCGTCGAACGCTGGCAGTAACATCGGCCGCCGTGAACAGACCGCGCTCTCCCTGCTGCAGGCTGACAGAACAGAGTGAGTTAACCGCGATGCCGCCGCCTTCATAGTTGTAGATATGCGCGTAGCGGTCACAGATAACTTCACCGCCTGGCCGGGTGTGCAGGCGAATGGCAATCTGGTTGGTCATGGTGCCAGAAGGGCAAAATAGAGCAGCCTCCATGCCAAAGAGGTTGGCAGCGTAGTTTTCCAGTGCATGGATGGTGGGGTCTTCATTGAACACATCATCGCCCACTTCAGCATTCATCATTGCGGCCAGCATCGGTTGTGTTGGGCGGGTTACGGTATCGCTGCGTAAATCGATCATGAGTTCAAAACGCCTGGTTGAGACATTGGGATGAGTTCAGAGGGCTATAGTGAGCACGTCCTGACAAGAATTCCGTATCCAGTTTCCGTCAGCGACCGGATACTATTATGATACTCCCATAGACCATAGTGCCTGAACCTGTTTCCGAAAGGTTTCAGTAGTGCTGTTTCACCGCTGCAGGAGCTTTGTTGTTATGAATCAGAATCACTACTGGCAGAAACTGGAAGAGTTGCTGCGCGAGTATTACACCATTATCAGAACCATTAACAAGGTGTCTGAGCGGCAGGAGCAATATATCCAGGGCTTTCTTGCCGCAGGCCGGTACCTGGGCGTTGTCACTGAAGCTGAACAGATGGCTGTGATTGAGCGCGTCCATCACGATATTTTTGGTGAGTCAGTCGAGCAACGGAAAACCTCTCGCCGAAACCGGCCAGCGTCATCGGAAGATTATTACTATGTGCCCACCTGGCTGAGAAAGGGCGTCAAGCTGCGGTTTGATGCTTCAGACAATGATCATATCAATGATATGACGATTGTGACTGAACTCCTGGCCCGGGAATCCTGATCGTTCTCAGTCAAATCCTGACGGGAAATCGGATAGCTTTTTCTTATCGTCCTGTGACGGCATTTGATTTCCATTGGTTGGCGTTTCTGCTTCACCGTCTGTCAGTGGTTCAGGATAAAACGCCTGATAATAACCAGCCGCACCGACCATAAACGTGCGGCTGTATTTTTTGAGAATATCCCTGAGTCGCAAAGGCTGCCTCATTACCATTCGTCATGACGCCTGGAATGTGACAGCAAGTCTGGTCCAGATTTATAAAAATGCCACCCGCAATGCGACGGCTAACAGGAGAACACCGGTTGCCCGTGTTATCCACAGCGTGTAGCGGCGCAGAAACGGCAAAATGGCGCCGTGTCCAACCACTGCAGCGATGAAGCAATACCAGAGACCATCAATGGCTACCGCGGTAAATGCCATGATCATCTTGGCCTGCCAGCCCATCTCCGGGGTGACAAACTGGCTGAACAGCGCAAGAAAGAAAACCGCAATCTTGGGGTTGAGGAAGGAAATGAGGAAACCATCCCGGGCTGCCTTGAAGATGGAAACGTTCTCGTCGACGACATTGCCAGTAGCCAGTGCCGGAGTGCCGGATGCCCTGAGTGCCTTGATGCCCAGCCAGGCCAGATAAGCCGCACCACCCCAGGTCAGTACTTTGAACAGGACCGGATTGCCGGTAATCAGCACACCCAGTCCGGCTGTCGCCAGCAGGGCATAAACGCCAACTCCCAAACAATGGGCAATACCGGAGACCATACCCATACGGCGGGAAGAGGACATCGTATTGCGAATAACAACCGCGAGACTGGGGCCGGGGGACATGGCGCCCAGCATACAGATGGCGACAACAGACAGCCAGGATGACAGCGGCATGGGGTAAGCTCTTCAGTGTGTGGATATCAGGGTTGGTTGGGTTCTTCGCCGCACTTTACGTCAGGCTGTCAGAATATCCAATCCTGAAAGTGATAAAACCAGATCAAGCAGTTCATCTTTTGGATTACAGGTCTTGCTGCCGGTTTTCAGGGCTTCATCAATGGTTGATGCCTGTTCCAGCATGGCGCGCAGTTTCCGTTCGCTGTGCTTGCGGATGCAACCCTGGTAAAGCGCCTTGCGCTTTTTCAGCATAAATGGGACAGCTTTATGCGAACGGGCAATCTGATCCATGGCCACTTCAAGTCCGACACCTTGGCTCACCTTACGGGAAAGATGGCTGAGCAGTCGCAGTTCCCGGGCAATGGCCCAGAGCAGGATGGGCGGTTCGGTACCTTCCGATAACAGACCGTTAAAGATGCGGACCGCGTGCCGGGTATCGCCGGACATGGCGGCATCTACCAGGCCAAAGACATCGTAGCGTGCGCTGTCAGACACGACTTCGCGAATGGTATCGACGGTGACTTTGCCATCCGTTGCCAGAAGCCGGAGTTTTTCGATTTCCTGGGCTGCCGCCAGCAGGTTACCTTCTACGCGCTCTGCCAGCAGTGTCACTGCTTCCGGTTCGGCTTTCAGGCCGGCGCGTTGGCAGCGACGGGTAATCCAGCCGGGCAATTGCTGGTGCTCTACCGGCCAGACCGGAATCCAGACCCCGGCCTGTTCAATGGCTGTGAACCACTTGGCTTTGCTGGCCTTGCTGTCGATACGCGAGGTGATGATCAGGAAGACCGTATCCTCAGGCGGCCGTTCGGCGCATTCCTGCAGAATTTTTTTACCATCGCCAAAACGGCCTTCCCGAACACGGAGTTCAATCACGCGTTTTTCGGCAAACAACGAGAGGCTGTTGGCCGCTTCCACGACCTCGCCCCAGTCAAATCCGTTATCCACATGGTAGACCGTTCGCTCTGTGAAGCCGGACTCGCGTGCTTTGGCGCGAACCAGGTCACAGCTCTCTTCAATCTGCAACGGCTCATCACCGCTGATGATATAGAAGGACGCCAGGCCGGACTTGAGCTGGTTCTCCAGCTGCTCGGGTTTGCCGAGTTTCATAGGCTTATTGCTGCACCGCTTCGGCGGCTGCACGGGCATCCGCGGTCAGTGTTGCCAGCTGCTGGCTGGAGATCGCGGAGACCTGGCGCATCAGGTTGATGGCGAGATCCTGGGTCAGTTCGCTCCAGATCAGGTCCTCTTCACTGCGGGACGCGGTGGCGTTGTTATGGCTGTACTGGTAGGTACGGCTCATACGGATTTCTTTCGCCGGGAACAGGGCCAGGCCGCCAGCGGTTTCGAGGCCCCAGGTCAGGGTGCCGGTCAGTTCGTAATCGGAAATGACGCCGCCGCCAGACAGGGTGATCGCCTTGTTCTCACGTTCCAGGGAGAGAATACGCAGGCGGTAATCGGCCGCGTCGCTGACAGTGATGCCGTTGGTTTCCAGCACCATGACCAGGTCCTGGTTGAAGACCCGGTCAGTGCTGGTCAGCGCCAGTGTCTTGATTTCCGGGGCGATATCCATCTGGCCGCGCAGCTGAAAGCCACAACCGGCCAGCAGCACGACTAAAGCCATTAAAGGGTAGAAAATAAGGGGGCGCTCTGTGCTCATTGGCGGTCAAAAGCTCCTGTGAGGATTCTGGTGCAGGATTGCAGGTGGCACCATTATATATGGTTTGTTGTAAAAAACAGGATAGGCATGTGCAAGGTAATAAAACGCCCCGAAAACAGTCTGTTCAAGGGGCGTTTTATCCATTAGCTGACGACGATATTCACCAGCTTACCTGGCACGACAATCACTTTACGTACCGTTTTGCCCTCAGTAAATTTCTGTACATTGGGTTGTTCCAATGCCAGTTTCTCCAAGGAGGCCTTGTCCGCATCGGCGGCGGTTTCCAGCTTGGCGCGTACCTTACCGTTGACCTGAACCACCAGCGTGATGCTGTCGCGAGCCAGAGCGCTTTCATCCAGTACAGGCCAGGTGGCGGCTACCACGGGCTCAGCGTGGCCCAGTGCCCGCCAGATGTTGTGCGCGATGTGGGGAACGATCGGCGCCAACAGCAGGGTGGCCGCTTCCAGCGCTTCCCGAACCACAGCGCGACCCTGGTCAGAGGTATCGCTGAAACGGCTGATGGTGTTGGTCAGTTCCATCACCGCGGCAATGGCGGTATTGAAGGTCAGACGACGGTCGCAGTCATCACTGACTTTCTTGATGGTTTCATGAGTCTTGCGGCGCAGGTCTTTCTGCTCAGCGGTCAGGGCACTCTTGTCCAGAGCCGGAGCATCACCGCCGGACAGGTGGTCGGCGACCATTTTCCACAGACGACGCAGGAAGCGGTGGGCACCTTCAACACCGGACTCTGACCATTCCAGAGACTGCTCGGGCGGAGAGGCGAACATGGTGTACAGACGTACGGTGTCCGCACCGTACTGGTCAATCAACTGCTGTGGATCGATACCGTTGTTCTTGGACTTGGACATCTTGCCCATGCCGGCATGTTCAACGTTTTCCCCGGTTTCCTTGTGCTTCGCGCTGATCAGGCGACCTTTGTCGTCCCGCTCGCTGATGACATCCGCGGGTGAAACCCAGTGCTTGGTGCCTTTTTCATCCAGCGTATAGAAGGTGTCGGCCAGTACCATGCCCTGGCAGAGCAGGCGTTTGAACGGCTCATCACTGTCTACCAGACCGGCGTCGCGCAGCAGCTTGTGGTAGAAGCGGGAGTAGAGCAGGTGCATGACGGCATGCTCGATACCACCGATGTACTGGTCCACAGGCAGCCAGTAGTTGGCGGCTGTCGGATCCAGCATAGCTTCATCGTTGTTCGGGCAGCAGTAACGGGCGTAGTACCAGCTGGATTCCATGAAGGTATCGAAGGTATCGGTTTCCCGGGTGGCGGGCTGGCCGTTGTGGCTGGTTTTAGCCCATTCCGGGTCAGCCTTGATGGGAGATTGGACGCCGTCCATTTCCACATCTTCCGGCAGACGAACCGGCAGTTCTTCCAGAGGAACCGGAACTTCGGTGCCGTCTTCCAGATAGCGCATGGGGATCGGTGCGCCCCAGTAGCGCTGGCGGCTCACACCCCAGTCGCGCAGGCGATAGTTGACCTGCTTTTCTCCCAGACCAGCATCAATCAGGTGCTGGGCAATGGCGTCGAAAGCGGCTTCAGAGGTCAGGCCGTCAAACTGGCCGGAATTCACCAAAATGCCTTTCTCGGTGTAAGCGGCTTCGCTGATATCGAATTCGATGGATGCATCAACGGGCTGAATGACCTGTTCAATGTTCAGGCCATATTTGGTGGCAAATTCCCAGTCACGCTGGTCATGTGCCGGTACCGCCATCACAGCACCTGAGCCGTAATCCATCAGCACAAAGTTGGCGACCCAGACGGGTACTTCACGACCGGAGATCGGGTGGATGGCGCGCAGGCCGGTATCCACACCTTTCTTCTCCATAGTGGCCATGTCGGCCTCAGATACGGCGTTCCGTTTGCATTCCGCAATAAACTCAGCCAGTGCCGGATTGTTTTCTGCGGCAGCCTTGGCGATAGGATGTTCAGCTGCCAGGCCGACATAGGTAACACCCATCAGGGTGTCAGGACGCGTGGTGTAAATGGTGAAGCTGTCAGCGGCGCCGGCAACCGGGTTGGACAGACTGAACGTCATTTCCACACCTTCACTGCGGCCGATCCAGTTACGCTGCATGGCCTTGACCTGTTCCGGCCAGTCTTCCAGCTTATCCAGGTCGCTCAGCAGTTCATCGGCATAGGCGGTAATCTTGACGAACCACTGGGGCAGCTCCTTGCGCTCAACGATGGTGTCACAGCGCCAGCAGCGGCCGTCTTCCACCTGCTCGTTGGCCAGTACGGTCTGGTCATTGGGACACCAGTTGACGGTCCCCATTTTCTTGTAGACCAGGCCTTTTTCATAAAGCTTGGTAAAGAACCACTGTTCCCACTTGTAGTATTCCGGACGGCAGGTAGCCAGTTCCCGGCTCCAGTCATAACCGAAGCCCAGGCGCTTGAGCTGGCCCTTCATGTACTCGATATTGGAGTAGGTCCAGGGAGCCGGTGCGGTCTTGTTCTTGATGGCGGCGTTTTCCGCGGGCAGACCGAACGCATCCCAGCCCATGGGTTGCAGGACGTTCTTGCCCTGCATGCGCTGGTAGCGGGAGACAACGTCACCAATGGTATAGTTGCGGACATGCCCCATGTGCAGACGGCCGCTCGGGTAGGGGAACATGGAAAGGCAGTAATACTTTTCCTTGCTCGGGTCTTCGGTCACGGTGAAGCTTTGGTTTTCATCCCAGTAAGACTGGGCAGCTTCCTCGATCTTGTGCGGGTGATAATGCTCTTCCATCATTGCTCTGTTTGCCTGTTCCCCGGATCAGGCCGGAGAAAGTGGTGACAGGAAAGCCGGACAGGGCCGGAGCCTGTTGAAGATAGTGATTTCAAACCGGCAAGGATACCCCAGACCCTTGCCGGCGGGTAGGGGCAGCCTGTGTCTCTGTCGGCTTTTGTTCGTACCAATGTGATGGCTTGTGGAAAGTGAGAATGATGAAGACCTTGTTGCTGCCACCCGGACTCCAGATTGTTCTGCTCATACTGGCGCTTATCCTCTGGGGTCGTTACAGGGGGGCGTCATGGGTACTCGTGCTTATCGCCGTGAGTAGTCTGTATCTGTTATCTGTTCGTCCGGTGGCAGATAAACTGGTGGTTTGGCTGGAAATGCAGCAGCCGACACTGAATGCGCAGGGGATCGAGCAGGTGTCGCCTCAGGCCATTGTTGTTGTGGGGTCGGGAATCAACGGTTATACGCCTGACTATAATATGTTGCCCCAGCCGTCTGCATTGCTGTTACAGCGACTGCGTTATACCGCCAGGGTTGCCAGTCAGACAGGGTTGCCGGTGCTTGTCAGTGGTGGTTCTGCCAACGGTATCAATGAAGCGTCAGTGATGGATCGCGTATTGCTGGAAGACTTCGGCGTTATGACACACTGGCAGGAAGACCAGAGTACGACGACCATGGACAATGGTCGCTTGTCGCATGCGATTCTGTCGCAATCGAATATCTCCCGTATTGTCCTTGTTACCCATGCGCTGCATATGCCACGGGCAGCCAGCGTGTTCCGGGATCAGGGGTTTGAGGTCATCACGGCGCCGACAGCGTATTTACGTACGCTTTCCCATTATGAGTGGCAAGATTGGCTGCCCACATTGCCGGAATTAAGAAAAAGCCAGTTGGCCCTGCATGAAATGGCAGGACTGTTGTGGTATCGGATTCGCTACGGCGTATAAAACAGACAGTTCCCAATGATCGGTTTCAGGTTATGTGCCATATAGGCATGGATATCCAGCGTACCCGCTTCGTAGTCAGCAAAGAGCTGATCACTTTGAATAAGAAAATCAGGATAATCAATTAACCCGGAATCGACACAAAACTTAGCCCAGAGGGAAGCGCTGTCACCATTAATCAGGGTGTGGTCAAGATCAAAAATAGGCAGTGCCATGGTCGTTGTGCCCGGATTTACGCTTATTCGTCATCAGGGAGGCCTTATTGTAAACCTCTTGTTATGACGATTTGACGCCAGACACCCTGCGGGGACGTAGCTGATCGGCTGGTCAAACTGGAAAACTGGCGGTCTGCTACATATTCTCAATAAATAAACAGGATTCAAGCCAACAAGTGGCCGGGATGTTTTACGGAAGAACCGATCCAGCCTGCAGGGATTGCACATGAGAAACGTATGTAAACAGGTATCACTGACCAGCTTTCTTCTGCTGATTGTCTTTGTCAGTACGCCCAGCGTTGCGGCAGACAAAAATGCCTTGATTAATGATCTATACCACCGTTCCGGTCTTAAGATGCAGTTGGACTGGATGCAGAATAATTTTGCCGATGCCCGGGCTTTATTTGGCAATGAAGCCCAACAGGCCGATGAGGCTACCCGTAAGATGATGGGGCAGCTGGATCAGAGCCTGAAAGAGAAGTTCTCAGACCAGCGTGTCCGTGGCATTGTGTTGGACCATCTTGATCGTGGTTTGTCTGAACAGCAGCTGGAGCAGATTCTCCAGATCATGGATGACCCCATCTGGCAACGGGCCTGGGAGCTGGAAGGGCGCGCCTATCAGCCAGACGGCATCGCCCAGATGCAGCAATACATTGCCCAGAGGCTTGAAGCCAGACCACCACGTGGGACAAGGGTCGATCTGGTGAATGAATTGATTGATGTGACGGATGCTGTGGATCTGACCCTGGAAATGGCGATTCAGGGCGCCTTGATGGCATCCCGCATCATGATGGAAAAGCTGGGCAAAACAGAAATTACTGAAAAGCAGATGGAAGATGCTGCACGTCGGCAGATGGAAAACTACCGCGGACAGTACCGGGATATGCTCACAGCGCAGATGCTGTATATCTATCGGTACATGTCCGACAGCCAGTTAAAAGCCTATATCCAGCTCTATTCCTCACCGATAATGCGCAAGCTGAATAATACAGTTACCGGCGCCCTGTTGGCGGTCATGCGTTAGCGAGACCGCCAGGGTTTCAAACTTGCTACCAACAACAGTAGACAGAATGCCAGTACCGGCCATGAGCCGAAGCGCATGAACGGGGTGTCCCCGGTCATTACCGGTAGTTCCCCCTCCAGAACCCCTGCCTGATATTGGGCGATCTGATTGACAACATGCCCTTTCTCATCAATTAGCGCACTGATGCCGTCATTGGTTCCACGAATCATATAGCGTCCGGTTTCCAGTGCCCGCATGCGAGCCATCTGAAAATGCTGGAACGGACCAATGGATGTGCCAAACCAGGTGTCATTGCTGATGGTGATCAGGAAACCGGTATCACGAGCCAACGCTGCTGCAAAGTCCGGATAGACAACTTCGTAGCAGATATAGGCCGCAACGGGGTATCCGGCGACCTGAAGCGGGGGCTGGTTGTCACTGCCGAGTGAGAACGATGACATGGGTAGATCGAAGAAGGCAATCAGACCACGCAGTACAGACTCAAAGGGGACATATTCTCCGAAAGGCACCAGCTTCTGTTTGAAGTAGTGACCCTCGTTACTACCCAGGCTGATGATGCTGTTATAGAAACGGTCGTTTTCATACCAGGGCATGCCAAGTACCAGGTTGGTATGCACATTTTTACCCTGTGCATCCAGCTGATCCATCAGTGCCGGGACATTCTGATAGAGCGTGGGTATGGCATTCTCAGGCCAGATAACAATATCCCTGCTCCAGAACGGTTGGGTCAGCTGGAGATACGTTTCAATCGTGTCATCCAGATGACCGGGTTTCCATTTCAGGTCCTGTGAAATATTGCCCTGGACGGCTGCAAATGACAGCGCTTTTTCCTTAATCGGTTGGGTCCATTGAACGGTCTGAAGTGGGAAACTAAGCAGCAAAAGGACAACTGTGCTGGTCAAGATAGTAAGCAGTGTCCGGTCATGTTGATAGCGAAGGTATTGTATTAATCCACTGGCAAACAGCACTAGCAGCAGTGACAACCCAAGGACGCCAGTAACAGGCGCCCAGCTTGCCAATGGCGTATCAATCAACGTGTAGCCGCCATAAAGCCAGGGAAACCCTGTCAGGAACCAGCTGCGTACCCATTCAAACAACACCCATGTTGAACTGAATAACAGGACGGGCGGCCAGCTGTTTTCGCTGTTGATGCGCCGACAGAGCCAGCGATACAGGGCAAACTGTGGTGCAGTAAATACCAACGCCAGAGCCATAACAAACAGGGCGGTAAAGGCAAAGGCCAACGGCGCCGGAGCACTACCAAAGTTATGGATACTGACATAAACCCACGAAACGCCAGCCCCATAAAAACCTACACCAAACCACCAACCACGCCAGGCAGCCTGCCTCGGTGAGAGGCCCTGCATCAACCAGAAAATAGCTGCACTGACCAGCAGGAAGACTGGCCAGAGATCAAAAGGGCTGAACGCCAGTGTCGCACAGGCACCGGCAAGGCCGGCCAATAGATGGCCGGCCTTGGGATGGAGTCTGATCATTGGGCGGGAGTTACCCGCAGCAGACGAATCCGACGGTTATCCGCGTTCAGTACCTGGAAGGAGAAGTTGTCGATCGTGATGGTTTCATTGCGCTTGGGTAAGTGACCGAACTGCTGCATCACAATACCGCCGATGGTATCGAATTCTTCTTCACTGAACTCACTGTCAAAGTGCTCGTTGAAGTCTTCAATGGGCGTCAGTGCCTTGACCACGTATTCGCCGTCATTCAGCGGTTTGATGAAGCTGTCTTCCTCGACGTCGTACTCATCCTCAATATCACCGACGATTTGTTCCATGACATCTTCGATGGTGACGAGGCCGGCTACACCGCCATATTCATCAATAACGATTGCCATATGATTCCGGTTGGTACGGAAATCATGCAGCAGCACGTTCAGTCGCTTACTTTCAGGAATCACTGTGGCAGGACGCAGCAGGTCCTTGATAGCAAAGCGACGGCTACCCTTGTCCAGAATCAACGGCAGCAGATCCTTGGCCAGCAGAACCCCGAGGACTTCATCCTTGGTATCACCAATCACCGGAAAGCGGGAGTGCCCAGACTCAATCAGCGCTGGCAGGAACTGCTCCGGGGTTTCTTCCGCCCGGATGCAGACCATCTGGGAGCGGGGAATCATGACCTCGCGTACCTGCATGTCAGCGACCTGGATAGCGCCCTCAATGATCTGCAGGGCCTCGCTGTCGAGCAGTTCGCTGTGCTCGGCATCCCGTAGCTGGTTGAGCAGTTCTTCACGGTTCTTGGGGTCGTTGGAGAAAACCTGCTTCAGCCGGTCCAGCCAGTTTTTCTGGTGCTGATGCGCGCCAGCGCTCTGTGATGGCTGGCTGACGGGCTGTTGAGACGGGTTAGGGTGGTCGTCGCTCATTGTCTTCTTTACGTGGTTTCCGGAGAAAGCTCATCCATGGCGTAAGGGGCGGGATAGCCCAGTCCTGTCAGAACCTGTGTTTCCAGCGCCTCCATTTCGAGGGCGTCTGCGTCTTCTATATGGTCATACCCCAGCAGATGCAAGGTCCCGTGAACAACCATGTGAGCCCAATGGGCTTCCGGGGTTTTTTGCTGTTCCCGGGCTTCCCGCTCGACGACCGGTGCGCAGATCACCAGGTCGCCGATCAGCGGCAGCCCGAGTTCTTCGGGCAGGTCTGATGGGAAGGAGAGTACGTTGGTTGGCCCTTGCTTGTTGCGCCAGGTCTGGTTCAACTCAGCGCCTTCCTCAGTATCCACGATCAGGATACTGATCTCGGTTTCGTCACGGGCAGTGCCGACAGCGGCCTCTGCCCATTGGGTCAGCGTGGCTTCAGAAGGCAGGTTGTCGCTGTCGCTGTTGACCTGAAGGTCAATATGGATGGCCATCAGGCAGTCCCCTTGGTTTTGCGGGACTGCTGAATACGGTCGTGCTGGTCGTAAGCCTCGACGATCTTCTGAACCAGCGGGTGCCGGACAACGTCGCGGGAATTGAACATGGTAAAGCCGATACCCGGTACACCTTCCAAAACTTCAATGGCGTGTGCCAGTCCGGAACGGGTGCCGCGGGGCAGGTCGACCTGGGTGATATCACCGGTAATGATGGCGGTGGAACCAAACCCGATCCGGGTCAGGAACATCTTCATCTGCTCGACCGTGGTGTTCTGGGATTCATCCAGAATGATGAAGGCATTGTTCAGGGTACGGCCACGCATATAAGCCAGCGGCGCGACTTCGATGACGTTCTTTTCGATCAGTCTAGCAACACGGTCGAAACCAATCATTTCATAGAGCGCGTCATACAGAGGACGGAGATAAGGATCGATTTTCTGGGCCAGATCACCGGGCAGGAAGCCCAGCTTTTCGCCCGCTTCAACCGCCGGACGTACCAGCAGGATACGGCGAATCTGTTCCATTTCCAGCGCCTGTACCGCACAGGCTACCGCAAGGTAGGTCTTGCCGGTGCCAGCCGGGCCAATACCAAAGTTGATGTCATTTTCCAGAATGGTGCGGACATACTGTTGCTGGTTAGGTCCCCGGGGTTTGATCAGGCCCTTGCGGGTTCTGAGACTGACCGACTCGAGATCCTGAACAACCTGTGTACCGTCAATCACGGCTTCAACCGAGGCATTCTGAAGGAACAAATGCACGGTTTCCGGCGAAAGGTCATTGGCGCCGTCGGTTTCGGCATAGAGTTGGCGAAGGATATCTTCCCCGGCATCTACCATCTGTTCATCGCCAGCCAGTTCAAAATGGTTGCCGCGATTATTGATACGGATACCAAGTCGCTGCTCAATTTGCTTCAGGTGTTCATTGAATTGGCCGCATAGCAGGGCGAAACGGTGAGCGTCGAGAGGCTCAAGGTCGAATTGGCGGGCAGATGCCCCGGTGGGTTGTGCGTTCAAAGTGTCGTGATCAACCATGTTACAGCGTATGTATTGAGCATATACCGGTTAGCCCATCATGGAAAGCATGAGGGCGGTAGCGACTCATTGGCTCCTGATAAAACGGCGTTATTGAAGCGACTCGCTTTCAGACCCGGTCTGACACGCCGGATAACCGTCGGTCGCTACTATAACAAAAACGGAGAATTCTTAAATTTTAAATCGGCATTCGTTATAAAATGGTCGCCCGAAGGGACAGGCTGCGATTGGCACGGATCGTGATAAACCAACCGCAGAGCCTCAGGGTGTTTGCGTCGATACTGCGCAATGGCACGTTACCCTGAGAACAATGAAAGGTTTTCCGCGGTGTTGCAGTGGGAAATTTTTTCACAATAACAAGATAAGGAAGGACCATTGATGCGTTATTTTGTTACCGGTGGTACCGGTTTCATCGGCCGTTTTCTGGTTGAACGGTTACTGGGGCAAGGGGCGACGGTCTATGCGCTGGTGCGTGAAAACTCTATTGATAAGCTGGATGCTTTGCGCGAACGCTGTGGCGTTGATGAAACCCGGCTTGTCGGTGTTGTGGGGGATTTGACAGCCCCGGCTCTGGGTATTGATGAGAATACCCGGAACAGTCTCAACGGTTCGATCGATCATTTTTTCCACCTGGCCGCTATCTACGACATGAAAGCGGATGCCGAAAGCCAGGAACAGGCCAATATTGAAGGAACGCGCGCAGCGGTGTCCTGCGCTGAAGCCTTGTCAGCCGGTTGCTTTCACCATGTCAGCTCCATTGCCGCGGCGGGCTTGTATCGCGGTACGTTCCGTGAAGATATGTTCGACGAAGCGGAACATCTCGACCATCCCTACCTTCGTACCAAGCACCTGGCAGAGAAAGTCGTGCGTGACGACTGCAAGGTACCCTGGCGTGTTTACCGGCCGGGTATGGTTATCGGCCACTCAGAAACCGGTGAGATGGATAAGGTTGATGGCCCTTACTATTTCTTCAAGCTGCTGCAGAAACTGCGTCAGTCACTGCCCCAGTGGATGCCGACCATCGGTATAGAAGGTGGTCGGATGAACATTGTCCCGGTGGATTTTGTGGTCAACGCCATGGCGCACATTGCCAGCCAGCCGGGGCTGGATGGCCAGTGTTTCCATCTGGTGGATCCGGATCCGTCCAAAGTCGGTGAAGTGATGAACATCTTTGCCGAGGCGGGACATGCACCCAAAATGGCCATGCGGATTGATTCGCGCATGTTTGGCTTTATCCCCAAGATGATCCGCGACGGTATCACCCGCCTGCCACCTGTCCAGCGTATTCGTGATGCCTTGCTGGAAGACCTGGGTATTCCGCCGACCGTCATGAACTTTGTGAATTACCCGACCAAATTCGACTGCCGGGAAACCGAACGCGCCTTGAAAGGCTCGGACATCGAATGTCCGAGATTACAAGACTATGCTCCGGCTATCTGGGATTTCTGGGAGCGCAAGCTGGATCCGGAATTGTCCGTGGATCGAACCATCAAGGGTGCCGTTCAGGGCAAGACCATCGTAATTACCGGGGCAACGTCGGGTATCGGCAAGGCGACAGCGCTGAAGCTGGCAGAAAGCGGCGCCAAGTTGATTCTGGTGGCTCGGACACCGGAGAAACTGAAAGAAACACAGCAGGAAATCGCCCAGCTTGGCGGTGAAGCCCATATTTACCGTTGTGATATCAGTGTGCCGGAGGACTGTGAAAAGCTGGTGGGCACAGTGCTGACCGATCACGGTCACGTCGATATTCTGGTCAACAACGCAGGACGTTCAATCCGACGCTCCATTGCTCTGTCGTTTGATCGGTTCCATGATTTCGAGCGAACCATGCAGCTGAACTATTTTGGTGCATTGAAGCTGATCATGGGCTTTTCTCCGGCCATGCTGGAAAAACGTCGCGGACACATTATCAATATTTCGTCCATCGGCGTGCTGACCAATGCGCCAAGATTCTCTGCCTATGTCGCCTCAAAAGCGGCGCTGGACGCCTTTTCCCGTTGTGCGGCGGCGGAGTTCTCTGACCGTAACGTCAAGTTCACCACCATCAATATGCCGCTGGTGAAAACTCCGATGATCGGGCCGACCAAGATCTATGACTCGGTACCGACCCTGACGCCAGACGAAGCAGCTGATATGGTGCTCGATGCCATGATTAACAAGCCCAAGCGAATTGCTACACGCTTGGGTATCTTTGCCCAGGTCGTGAATGCACTGGCGCCCAGGGCCAGCGAAATCATCATGAACACCGGGTTCAAGATGTTTCCGGATTCCGCGGCAGCTCGTGGAGATCAGGAGGCTGATAAAGGGAAGAATACGGCTATTTCCTCAGAGCAGGTGGCCTTTGCTGCACTGTTGCGGGGGATTTATTGGTAGCCGGTATAAATTATCAGTGTTTTATTGAGGAATAAGGCTGTTGGTTTATCAATGGCCTTATTTATAAACGCGTTGATAATTTATCGGAAAGTTGTAGAGACAGCGTTTCTGCGAGAATTGGATTACACGACATAGTATCAGTTTAGGAAGGGTTTTCGATACGTTGGTATCAGCGTTTCAATATGTCGTTGTCAGTACGATTTATTTTGACAATTGTCATGTTGTAAACCAAATTCCCAAGTGTCTGGAAACAAAGCTTGTGCAATGAATGTGATGTGGATAAATGCCTGTATATCATCACAATGGTGGTTATGATCAAGCTCAGCCAATCCATATTTCGGGTTTTATAACGGAAATTATGTATGTCGGTGAAGCTGAAGGTCCGTTATATATACTTTCAGAACGTGGGAAGATGCTGGGGGTTCATGAAGCGGCATTACAAGAGATCAATGTTTTCAGTCAATCAACAAGAGCTGTTAGCTTGGTTAGCTGTGCATCGGTTATCTATTTTTCGGCATGCTCTGAAATGATGCCGGGAGCATGGGTTCATCATGTAAATGCTGGCTTGCTAAGGCTCCATGATATCGAAACAGCCATGTTTAATCTCCAAAATCCTCCCTTGGATAGTCTCTTTGTCATTATTGCGCATCCTTATGAATCGGACGAAGGTTATCAAGAGTCTGCTACTTCTTTGTCATCTTTTGGTATTCCGGCAAATCATATTGTTGAAATAACCGATCTGGGCAGTCCATCCTTTGGGATTAATAATTATGGATGGATTGGCTGCTGATCAGCGTAATGCGGTATTGAGCCAGCGTTTTCCGTGTTAGTGGTGAGCAGGGTGTGGCTTTTGAAGGAAAGAAACATTGCCCGGATTTTGTTGGACCAGCAAGAGTTACTGCGCTGCTTCCCTGCTTTTACACCTGCACCTCCCCTATGATGGACAGGGAGGTACGGTGTATGTCGGGTCATTTAAACCCGATGGGAATAGCTAGATTGTCATTCACAAGCCAACGGCGTTATCCAGTTCAGAAGAAACCAGTTCTCCCCGCAGGCTGTGCGGGAATGCTTCCAGAATCAGTACATCAGCAAAACGGCCGATTAATCGGGGATCTGCACAGTGGAAGTTAACCACACGGTTACATTCAGTCCGACCCTGAAGCTGTCCGGGATCTTTCTTGGAAAAGTCTGTCACCAGGATGCGCTGGGTGGTGTCCACCAGGCGACGACTGATCTGCATAGTCTGCTGGTTGATACGATCCTGCAGGATCTGCAGACGTTGCTTCTTCACCTCTGCCGGCACGTCGTCCGGCATGTCGGAGGCGGGTGTTCCCGGGCGCTTACTGTAGATAAAGCTGAATGAGGCGTCGAAATTGACGTCTGCGATAAGATTCATGGTGTCCTGAAAATCACGGTCTGTTTCGCCGGGGAAGCCGACAATAAAGTCAGACGACATGCTCAGGTCAGGGCGAATCTTGCGCAGCTTGCGAATCTTGGACTTGTATTCCAGCGCCATATGACCGCGCTTCATCAGGGCAAGGACGCGATCGGAACCACTTTGTACCGGCAGATGCAGGTGGCTGACCAATTCTGGTACATCTTCGTAGACCTGGATCAGGCTTTCTGAGAATTCCACGGGGTGAGACGTGGTGAAACGGATCCGTCCGATGCCGTCAATAGCCGCGACATAGGTGATCAGTTCCGCGAGATCGGCCACGCTGCCGTCGTGCTTCTCACCGCGATAGGCGTTGACGTTCTGTCCCAGCAGGTTGATTTCACGAACGCCCTGTTCGGCCAGGGAGACACATTCGGCGATCACATCATCAAAGGGCCGGCTGACTTCATCGCCACGGGTATAAGGGACGATACAGAACGTGCAGTATTTGCTGCAGCCTTCCATCACGGAAACAAAAGCCGTGGGTCCGTTGACACTGGGTTCAGGAAGGCGATCAAATTTCTCGATTTCAGGGAACGTGACATCGACCACTGCTTTGCTGGTGGTCTTGCTGGCATCGATCATCTCTGGCAGACGGTGCAGGGTCTGTGGCCCGAAAATAACATCGACGTAGGGCGCACGGCGACGGATGGCATCACCCTCCTGACTGGCGACACAGCCGCCTACGCCAATGACCAGGTCAGGGTTTTGTTCTTTCAGGCGTTTCCACCGACCGAGCTGGTGGAACAGTTTTTCCTGGGCTTTTTCCCGGACTGAACAGGTGTTCACCAGCAGAACATCCGCATCATCCGGGCTGTCGGTCAGCTCAAGCTCATGGGTTTCACCGAGCAGGTCCGCCATGCGGGCAGAATCATACTCGTTCATCTGGCAACCATGGGTTTTGATGTATAGCTTCTTACGCATCCGCTTGTGTTACCGTTTCGGACAAAATGGGTCGGTGCCACTGACGGGCATCGTCTCTGTTGGGCTGCCCCAATGAGAAAACCGCCCATTTTAGAGCCACAGAATTTATTTGACCAGCCTGACGGATAACAACCGGTGCCCGTTACAGTAAAGCCAATGTCCCGGAATGTTCACGTGCTTTCCGTAATGCCACTCGTTTAAGCGTTTGGAACCATCGTTGCCAACGAAATGGCTCCAGAAAGACCAAGGGGTTGCCGAGTATGAATTCTCGCCCCCTCAATTACGTCTTAAACGAGTGGCATTAGGCCTTTGTGCGAATTGTAGTTTCAGATCTAAGGGAACTAAAACCAAATATAAAGTATCTATTGCCCTAAACATAAAATGGAAAGGTTTTGATATGGTTAGTAATAATAGTTATGAATGTTGCATATGCTTTGACACATCGAACTGCGAACCAATCACTCTGGCATGCGGACATACGTTTGGTAAAAGATGCGTGGGGATATGGATAGATCGCAGCGAGACAGCTCAATGCCCTGCATGCAGGCAAGGAATAGATGATGTTGACCTTACAAGAATAAACACTATCCCACTGAGGGATCGCGCAATAAGATTGAAGTATCGCGCAATCAGATTGAAGGATCGCGCAATAAGAATTCCGAAAAAATCTTGTATGATTTTTTTCCGGTGCATTTCAAAGCTAACGATTATTTCTAATCTTTTCTATCTGGGCCCGTTTGCAGCATTGAGTCCTTTTTGCTGGCTTGTAGGAGCTCGCGAGGCTGCTAATTTATGTGCTATTACGTTTGGTATCCCGATATACACTCTTGCTATTGCCGAGGGTTGCGGGGTTGCTATCGGAGCTGTCGGGGCTGCTGCCGAGGTTGATTTTTTCTGGTCAGCTACTATTGGGGGGGCTATTGGAGGTGCTATTGGGGAGGCTATTATTAGTGGTGCCGCGATTATGAGTACTAATACTACTGTCGATTCTTTATCGGACGAAGGTGTTGGGAGTGCTGGCCTGATGGGTAGGGCTGTTACATTGATTGCGGGTTCTTTTTCTCTAGGGGGCTTATTTGGTATGAAGGGGGTTACCCGTTCTTATCAAGAACAAAGATTAAATCCAGTAGTGGTGGATTAAAGCTGTCAACTTAATAGTCTTCCCCCCTGTGTCGCTGCTGGTTCTTCTGACAACACGGTAATTGCCGTGGGACATTACAGTTTCCGAAAATATCCAATGTTCTTGCGTCAGGCTTTCATGTCCCCGGCCAGTGAACCACTCGACCGCCTGGTTGATCAGGTCATCCTCCCACCAATCCCCAACCGGCCTTTCCTGATAATGGTCATAGTAGAGCCATGGGCCATACGGGTGACAGTCTGCGTCCGTCGTTGATCGGCAAGCGGCAGACCGGACTGAAGCATGGAACCCTGCCGTCGAAGAATACGCAAGGCATCAGTGAACCTGTTTGCGGTTACCATCGTACATGTTTCCAAAGATGGCGCTATGAATTGGGTAAATGGCCGCCAGCAAGCGCTGGTTGTTGGGGGTATTGAGGCCTTGAACAGCTTTGTCCAGGCTGGATTCCGGTAGATCCGTTCTCAATCGTTGAATGCGCGGTTCAGTGGAGTCTCCGCGTCGGTATAGGTCATGGTCACCAGACTGCCTGAGAAAATCGTTGTGGGTTAAGTAGGACTACCTCGGATAAGGAGGATATCCATATTGTTTGTATGGGGAACTTGGTTGGTCCGATAAGGTCTAAAGAATATGATCTAAGCGTGTTGGTTTTTATGTTGTCTAGTATGAATCATTCATTCCGGCTATTTGTCATCTTTCATTAGAACTTTTCAGTTGTCCGATATCTAAATAATAGGGGTTAATCAATTAGTCGAGGTAATTATGGCTTCAACGGCAGTTGAAACGTCAACTCAGCCTGTTGCATCTAATAATATGGGTAATGAAGGTGGTGACGTTGTTGTAAGACAACGCGTCAATTGCTGGCAGCGCTGCGTTAAATGTTTGGATTATGCCATTGATTGCTTTGTTAATATGCTGGCAAGGATATATTACTGCTGCCTGTTTATGGATGGAATATGCCGGCAGCTCTGTGGACGTGAAGTCAGAGCTGAAGTTAAACCTGTTTTTATAGAAAGTGATGATGAAGAAGAGGTGTTTTTTGATTGTTCAGGCCGTGAGACGGCCGAGATTGATGTTGGTGACAGTGGTATCCCAATGGATGAGAGTGCAGAGCCTCCCTTTGAGGACGCACTGGATTTCTCAGACGATTGGGAAGAATCAGAAAAATACGTAAAACAAGAAATGAAAGAAGTGGATGAGTTGGAAATGTCTTATCGTTGTCTGAAAGATAGGGACAGTTTGAAAATAAAGCCCAATATTCCACATTGTTATCCACGAAAATTCTGGGATACTCATGATCCAAAGCGCTTCAGGCTTAGAGCCAGGGATTATGATAGTGGGCTTGGTGAGCCAAAAGAGGCTGCTGATTATTCACTGTTTGATCTGGAAGGTGTGCAATTACTCAATACTGGTGACGAGGATGTAACACATATCTCAAAATATGAACAATCGCTGCCGAACAGGCTGATGACGGCCGACGAGAAGGTTTCTCCGTTACATCGCTCTCCACGTTTCTATTTTTCAGTTGGTTTTAAGTTGCCTACCACAGAAGGTTGTATTTTGTTGGTTACGGCATCAGCATCAATGAAAAAGCTGTTTTTGGCTCAGCGTTTAAATGCCGGGCGTTTGTTTAAGAGTTTTGTAATGGGCGATGATGAATATAGAAATCAGCGTTTAAAGGTTGTGCCGGATCTGGTGGAAGTACCTGCTGCGGCGAATCTCTTTCCTCCAAAGCCTGGTATTGTAGGTTCCGATTTTGAAATTCACTATAACTATAAAAAAGGGCGATATCTGGAAGCATTGATTGATATTAATAAACCTAAAACCTACAGAGGCGTTGGTGCAAAGTTTGGCGGCTCCCTGTTTTTGGGGCAGGCAAAAAAATGTATTACAGGACTTGGTGTTTTAGTGCAGGCAAAAGAAAAAGATAATGAAGAGCTTCCTGAGAGGCTCGCTATGACGGTCAAGATAGAAAAGGCATTAATTGAAGTGCAAAAGAAGTTGGATTTGAAACGAGTGAAGGAAATAGAGGCTTCAGATGATCCAAATGTTCTTTTTTAATCTTGAAAGATAGCGATTACTGTTTAAATTGCCATCTGACCTATCCATTATGGTATTCCTCAATGGCCTAAACTAACCACTATTTAATGGGAATTTGCTCATGACAGATAGCATGTCCAGTCCGATAATCCCACTGCATTTTTAATCCTTCCCCGCTTGATATCTGCAGAGTACACTCTCCGATAATTGCCGGGGGAAGCCGGTCAAACAATCAGAGCATCAGCCAGCCAGGGGAAGAATAATACCATGCGTTACTGGAACAGCTGGGGTACAGACACCACCGAAAAACCCACCATCACAGAGGGCGCCCGCGAGTTTGTCAGCGAGAAACTGGGCGAAGGGCGGGTTTTGCCGCAGGCGAGCCTGGATGAGGTTTGTGACAAGGTACCTGCATCGCGCCTGCCGGACCATGAGCTGATCTGTAAGGATGTTGAGCATCGTGTCCGCCATGCCCGGGGGCAGTCATTACCGGACTGGGTGGCCATGAAAAGCGGGGTGTTTGACTGTTTCCCCGATGGTGTCGCTTATCCGGAAACGCCTGAACACATTCGCACCCTGATGGATCTGGCCAGGGAGAAAGATTTTGTCATCATTCCTTATGGTGGCGGCACCAGTGTGGCCGGACATATCAATCCCCCGTCGCTGAATAAGCCGGTGTTGACATTAAGCCTTGAGCACATGAACCGGCTCATCAGCCTGGATACAGAAAGCCAGATTGCCACGTTCGGGCCCGGTACGCCCGGCCCCATGGTGGAGGCGCAGCTGGCCCGCAGTGGTTATACCCTGGGGCATTTCCCGCAATCCTTTGAGTTATCCACCATCGGTGGCTGGGTCGCCAGTCGGTCCAGTGGACAACAGTCACTGCGCTATGGACGTATTGAGCAGTTGTTTGCCGGCGGTCGTCTGGAAACCTTTGATGGCACGCTGGAAATCCCTACGATGCCGGCGTCTTCTGCCGGCCCTGATATCCGGGAAATGGTGCTGGGCTCGGAAGGGCGCATGGGTGTGCTTTCCGAGGTGAAAGTGCGGGTAAGCCCGGCGCCTGAGAAAGAAAAGTTTTTTGTCGTTTATTTCCCGAACTGGCGGGATGGGTTCAACTGCACAAAGACGGCAGTGCAGTCCCGGATTCCGCTTTCGATGCTCCGCTTATCCAATGCCATAGAAACCTTTACACAGTTGAAGCTGGCTGGCCATGAAGATCTCATTGCCATGCTCGAAAAATACCTGCGCTTCCGGAATGTTGATGAAGGCAAATGCATGCTGACATTTGGCATTACCGGCACCCGTGCTCAATACCGTGCTGCACATCGCCAGATTCGTCGACTGGTTCGTCATTATAACGGCGTCGGCATGACCATTGGTGATCGCATTGGCCGTATCTGGGAAAAGGGGCGTTTCCGATTCCCCTATCTGCGTGAAAACCTGTGGCAGGAAGGTTATGCGGTCGACACCCTGGAAACCTCTGTGGACTGGAGTCGTGTAGACAACACCCTCAATGCCATTGAGGATGCCCTGCGCGGTGCGCTGGCAGATCAGGATGAGCAGGTGCATGTCTTCACCCATCTGTCGCATTTTTATGCACAGGGTTCCAGCATTTACACCACCTATCTGTTCCGCTGCGGTGAAACCTACGAGGAAACGCTGGCTAACTGGCGGAAACTGAAAAGTGCAGCGTCCCGGGCGGTGGTGGCCAATGGGGGAACCATCAGCCATCAGCACGGCGTGGGACGAGATCATGCACCTTATCTCTCTGCCGAAAAAGGCGAACTGGGAATGGCGGCGATCAGCTCCCTGTGCCAACGCTTTGATCCGGAAGGCCGGCTGAATCCGGGCGCGTTGCTGGAAGCCTGACCGGTTATTCCTGATGACCTGATAACCAAGCAGTCTGACACAAGAGGCAGGCCACATGAGTGAAGCGATCCGGGGACCGTTGGGGGGAACACGGGACGATATACTGGCCGAATTGCGGACAGTGGATGAATGGGATTTGATCGTTGTCGGTGGGGGTATCACCGGCGCCGGCATTCTGCGCGAAGCGTCCCGTTGTGGCTTACGCTGTCTGCTACTGGAACAGAAGGATTTCGCCTGGGGCACGTCCAGTCGTTCTTCCAAGATGGTGCATGGCGGTTTGCGCTACATTGCCCAGGGGCAACTCAAACTGACACATGATTCGGTCCGTGAGCGCGAACGGTTGTTGAAAGAAGCACCGGGGCTGGTGGAACGAAGTGAATTCACCATGACGCACTACAAAGGCGGTTTTCCCGGGCCGCTGGCTTTTTCTGCCGTGATGAATGTCTATGGCGCACTGGCCGGAAAACGCAGCCACCGTTTTTATACGGCTGATAAATTGAGTTCTCAAGTCACGCCGGGCATTCGGGAAGACGGGCTTAAAGGGGGAACCTGCTTTCACGATGCGATAGTCGACGATGCCCGACTGGTACTGCGTGTATTGTATGAAGCCCTTCACAGTGCCGGTGCGGAAGCGCTGAACTACTGTCGTGTTGCGTCATTGATCAAAGAGGGCGACCGGGTTTCCGGCGTCAATGCGGTGGACGAACTGACCGGTGAGGCGCTGACGCTCAAAGCGCGTGCAGTGGTTAATGCCACCGGGGTCTGGACGGATACACTGCGCAAGGAAGTCGGGCAGGCTGCGGTTGTGCGGCCATTGCGGGGTAGCCACCTGGTCGTCCCCTCCTGGCGTCTGCCTGTGGCCCAGGTGTGTTGCTTTATGCATCCTGTGGATAAACGACCGGTGTTTATTTTTCCCTGGGAAGGTCACACGGTGATTGGCACCACGGACCTGGATTACCGGGAATCACTGAATGATGAGCCGGTCATCAGTGAAGAGGAAGTCAATTATCTGCTGGAGGCGACCAATCACCAGTTTCCCGGCGCAGTGATGACCCGGGAGGATGTCATTTCCAGTTGGACCGGTGTTCGTCCGGTGATCAGCAGCGGCAAAGATGTGGATCCTTCGAAGGAAAAGCGTGAACATGCGATCTGGGATGACCAGGGGCTGATTACTGTCTGCGGGGGCAAGCTGACCACATTCCGCCTGATTGCGCTTGAGGTCATGGCCAGTGTTCGACGTTATATCCCCGGAGCCGATGGTTTCAGCCAGAAAGCGCCTATTTTTTCAGCCCCCGATACGGCACAGACCTTACCTCGTCAGCGGTCGGGTATAGAAAATGCTCTCCGTCGTCTCGAGGGGCGTTTTGGATTTGCGACCGGACAGGTTGTGAAAACCATACCCGGGGATGAGTGGACAGCGGTCGGCAGTACGGACTGTCTGTGGGGAGAGTTACGCTGGGCTGCCCGCCATGAACAGGTGGTTCATCTCGATGACCTGTTGTTACGCCGTACCCGGATAGGCAACCTGCTGGAAAACGGTGGTCAGGGCGAATTGCGACGTATCCGCGCCATCATGCAGGAGGAAGCGGGTTGGGATGCTGATCGCTGGCTCCAGGAGGTGGGGCGCTACCAGGCGCTTTGGCGCAAGGCGTACTCGATCGCCTCGTGATGACGTGCTGCCTTTCAGAAGGACGCACGAAAAAAGAATAACGGAGCAGGCCGCGGTTGCAGGCCTGCCGCAGGAGTAACCGGATGTCGCAGGAAAAGTACTTGCTGGCTATCGATAACGGTACCCAGAGTGTACGGGCCTTGTTGTTTGACCTGCAGGGAGAGCTGGTTGGCAAGTCGCGGGTAGAGCTTGACCCGTATTTTTCACCGAACCCGGGATGGGCGGAACAGGAGCCGGATTATTACTGGCAGGCGGTGGGGCGAGCCTGTCGGGAACTCTGGCGGGATACTGAGATTCCTGCCAGTGCCGTCAGTGGTGTGTCGGTGACCACACAGCGGGGCACTGTCGTTTGTGTCGATAAGCAGGGAAAAGCCTTGCGGCCAGCTATCCTGTGGCTGGACCAGAGACGTGCGAATACCGACGATGCCATTGGTGGCGGCTGGGATCTGATAGCAGCAGCGACAGGACTCAGGGAAACGCTGGATTATTTTCGCAGTAAATGCCAGGCCCGCTGGCTGGCGCAGAATCAGCCAGAGCTCTGGGACAATACCCATAAATTTCTGCTGCTGTCTGGCTGGCATACCTGGAAACTGACCGGTGAATTCAAGGATTCCACCGGATGCCAGGTGGGGTATATCCCGTTTGATTACAAACGCCAGCAGTGGGCCAAATCGTTTGACTGGAAGTGGCGCTGCACGGGTATTCGCCGGGCACAGCTGCCGGAGCTGGTCAAACCCGGGGAGTTACTCGGGCATGTGACGAAAGCCGCCTCTGAGTTCACCGGTATTCCTGAAGGTCTGCCCGTCATTGCGGCGGCGGCAGACAAAGCCTGTGAAGTGATTGGCTCCGGTTGCGCGGATGCCGGTACAGGCTGTCTCAGTTATGGCACGACGGCCACCATCAATACGGTCAACTACAAATACGTTGAACCACAGTTCCTGATTCCCCCGTTTGCTGCTGCTATTCCTGATGCCTATAACGCCGAGTTCATGGTTTACCGTGGCTACTGGATGGTGAGCTGGTTCAAGCAGCAGTTCGGTCATCCGGAACTGGAGCAGGCTGAACAACGTGGTGTTGTGCCGGAAGAGTTGTTTGAAGGGTTGCTTGATGAGGCGCCACCGGGGGCGATGGGCTTAATGCTGCAACCTTACTGGTCTCCTGGTCTTAAGAATCTGGAGGCCAAGGGCAGCATCATCGGTTTTGGTGATGTCCATACCCGTGCCCACGTGTATCGGGCGATTGTCGAAGGGCTGGCCTACGCGCTTCGTGAAGGGCGGGATATCCTGGAAAAACGCAGTGGTCACTCCATTGGCCGGCTGGTGGTTTCCGGTGGGGGATCGCAAAGTGATGGCGCCATGCAGCTGACAGCCGATATTTTCGGGCTGCCAGTGGAACGTCCGCATACCTATGAAACATCCGGCCTGGGGGCTGCCATCAATACAGCTGTAGGGCTTGGGCTCTATAAGGACTACCGCACGGCGATCACGCATATGACCAGACCTTGTCGTGTGTTCCAGCCGGATCCTGCCAATACCCTGTTATATGACCGCCTTTACAACGAGGTGTACCTGAAAATGTATAAGCAGATGCAGCCGTTGTATCGCAAGATCCGGGAGATTACAGGGTACCCGGAATGATGTGGGTACCCGGCTGATTGTCAGTAGGCGCTTCTCGGACGGTAATGGTCATAGGCGCTCTGCAAACAGCAGAGCAGCAGACCGGCCCAGATAAACCCAAAGCTGACGGCTTTGACGCTGTCGAATACTTCACCGAACAGTGCGATGGCCAGGAAGAACTGCAGGCTGGGCTCAATGTATTGAATCAGCCCCACAACCGTCAGTGATGTACGACGCACGGCCAGTGTGAACAGCCCCACAGGAAGCAGGGTAACCGGCGCCGAGAGAATATACAGCAGCTGAACATTGCTGCTGGCGTCAAAGAACACACTGCTTCCGTCGTAAAGCCGCCAGAACAGGTAGCCAAGGGCAAAGGGTGTCAGCAGGAGAGCTTCCATCAGCAGTGACGTCAGTGAATCGAAGGCGATGTATTTCTTGATCATGCCGTAGAAGCCAAACGCCACGCCCATGCCCAGCGCCAGCCAGGGCAGCTCGCCGTAATGCCAGACCTGCCAGCCAACGCCAAGGATACCTAATACAACAGCCGCTGCCTGGGCACGGTTCAGCCGTTCATTTAAAAACAGGACACCCAGCGCGATAGAGCACAGCGGATTGATAAAAAATCCCAGGCTGGCGGCAAGTACCTGGCCATGGGTCATGGCATAGATAAAACAGTACCAGGACAGGCACATGAACAGGCCTGCCAGCAGGCAGAGCAACAGCGAGCGCCGATCCGCCAACACCGTTCGCCAGTCAATATGTCGCCCGATGACCAACATCACCAGTAACAGCGTTGGTACGGACCATATCAGTCGCTGGGCCAGCATTTCATAGACATCGGCGCCCGGCACCAGGCGATAGTAAAGTGGCGTCAGCCCCCACAGTACAAAAGCGGATGCTGCCAGTAATGGGCCAGCCAAAGTGGATTGTTTCATCGTTTAGATTTGAGCCGTTGTCGAACAGGCCGGTGTCGTAATAGAGGCCTGTGCGTTTGGAAACAGGGCATCCCTGAATGCGTCAATGCGTTTTAAGCTGTTTTGATGGTGGTTCAGGGTGATACCGATGCAGTGTCTACCATGTCGTCTTTGGAAAGAATCAGTAGTTGTAGCAGGTGCTTCTGATGCGCTGTTTCACAGGATAACGGTACGGTTCTGGACATTCACATTCACTTCATGGCACTGTCACAGCCTGCTCTCACACTGAGGTCTCGCCCGGACTTCAGTGCCGGATAAAAACAACAACAGTCAGGGAGCCACAATGGACATGATCAATCACCGGTTCAGGCAGTCACTGCCTGCGCTGACGCTTTCCTCACTTCTCGCGGCCAGCACGGTAGCCGTGCCTCTGGCAGGGGTTGCCAGTGACGCTGAAGCCAACAGCGGCATTACGGTTCAGAAAAAGAAAAAGGTTTTGCTGATCGGTATTGACGGGTTACGCCCTGATTCCCTGCAGCAAGCCAATACACCCAACCTGGACCGGCTGATCAGCCAGGGATTCTTCAGCCCGATGCAGGCGGAAGACACGACCTGGAGTGCGCCTTGCTGGGCGACGGTTCTCTACGGTGTCTGGCGGGATCGCCATGGCATTACCAACAACACGTTCACGGGGTCGAGGCTGGGCAATATTCCAGACCTGTTCAGCCTGGTTGAACAGCAGAATCCCGCTCTCCATACTGCGCGGGTGACATCCTGGGATGGTATCCATCTGAGGATGCCAACCGGTGCTGATGAAGATCACTACTGGTATTACGGGAAGTATGAAGACAACACCACTGTCCCCAAGACCATCGAGCTACTGAACAATACGGATGTGGATGTTCTGTTTCAGTATTTCTCCATGGTTGATGCGAAGGGGCATGAACATGGTTTCAGTATTGATGTCCCGGAATACCGCAGTGCCATTGAAAAGGCAGACCGGCAACTGGGTGAGATTCTCAATGCCATGGAATCCCGCCCGAATTATGCGAATGAAGACTGGCTGGTGATTGCTGTGCCGGATCATGGTGGTACCGCTAATGGTCAGCATGGTCAGAATCGTCCGGAACATCGGAACAGCTGGTTTATTGCCAGTGGCGATGCGGTTTCACACCTGACCGCGGGTATCCGTACCGATGCGGCGCCGGTCGATGTAGTGCCTTCCATCCTTGATCACCTGGGGCTGTCCTGGCAGAACCAGGGACTGGATGGCCATTCGGTTCTGCGTGCACAGGTCGCTCAGCCAGCAACGATTGGTGCAGAGTTGATCGTCAATGGCAATGCCGAGCATGATCGTGGTTACACGAAATATGGCTATGAAGGCTCGACCTCCGGCTGGCTGGAAGGTGGCGGTGCGGTGCCGATTCAATATGGCGCTCCCGGTGGATTTCCCGGCGCGGGTAGCGTACCGGATGGCGGCAAGGTCTTCTTTGCCGGTGGCACCAGGCAGAAGTCAGCGATGATGCAGCGTATCGATGTATCGCATCTCGATTTGTCTCAGCCAGCCACCTATAACCTCTCGGCCTGGTTGGGCGGTTATGAACAGGATGATGACAAAGCCTCAGTGACCGTTCGTTTCAATGATGATGCCGGTATGGCGGCTACCCGGTGGGACAATGGCAAGGTCTATTTCTTCCGCGGCAGCCAGTATTACCGTTATGACCTGGGCAAGGATCGCGTCGATGGCGGTTATCCGGTGTCTATCGCCGGTGGTTGGCCGGGGCTGGATCGCTTTACCGGCGGCGCCAGTGATATTGATGCCGTGATCAACTGGGGCAACGGCAAAGCCTATTTCTTCAAGGATGACGAATATATCCGCTATGACATCAAGGCGGATCGTGCCGATGACGGTTATCCCATGAAGATCGCTGATCACTGGCCGGAACTGGCGAAGTTCAAGGGCGGCGCCCGGGATATCGATTCAGCGATCAACTGGAGCAATGGCAACGCCTATTTCTTCAAAGGGGAGGAATATATCCGCTACAACCTGGGCAGTGGCAAGGTGGATGTGGGTTATCCGTTGTTGATATCGGATACCACCTGGCCGGGAATGCACGTATGGCCGAGCCATATTGATGCCGCCTTCAGGAAAGACCTGTTCAAATCCTACCTGTTCAAGGAAGGCGAGTATGTCCGTTTTGACCATGCTCTCAATAAAGTGGATGCCGGCTATCCCAAGCCAATCACCAGCAGTACCTGGTCGGGTTTGAGTGACTGGTATTTCGGTCAGCGCAGTGTGACGATCGGGCCGGTGACAGAAGGCGATCGCGGCAGTGCGACAGGGTTTGTCTATCGTGAAGCCTCAGGCCAGGTACCCGCGGCGACGCAGACCATTGATGTGACCGTCCGGTTTGATGACAGCTGGGGTAGCAGTGATGGTTATGCGGATAATATCTCTCTGATACTGCAGCAGTAATGGGGCCGGGGGCAGTTCTTGCTGTCCCCGCTTTCCTGAAAAAAGGTTTTAGATTTCACCCTTTTACATTCTCACACCTTTTCTGAAAGTGCCTGACCCGTTTTTCCCATCAGCCATGTCTGCGGTTAATCCTCCAATCACCCGGCTAGTTCATGGCAGGAAAAGTCATGAATATCCGGCTGAATCAATCGTCTTTCCTGATGGCTTTTATTTCGTGTTTGCAGACGGATTTAAATTAAACAACGTATTTGTCGATTAAAAAGTCTCTTTCAATCAGGCTGTGCAGAGAAATTACCGGGCCGCGAAGCTTGTGGGGGGTTCCTGATCACCTGGCAAAAGAGCATGCTGTAAGGTATTACAAGACCTTCTACCCAAATGACCCCTATTACTCAAAAAAATGCGGACTGGGAAAAGCCTATGATGAAGAGTTATCAGATTCAACCTGGTTATTTCTCGACGCATTCTAGACTGCTGTCGTGGTGCCTCATTGCCGTTCAGTGAGAAGACCTGATTCTGCAGGGCCTGAAGGCTGTCCCGGCATAGAGCCCGCAGCGAGGACGACAGAAAAATTGAACTATTTCAGCAAACGCTGATCAAACAAATACCGTTGAAAATCGGACATTACTACCAGTGTGTTTGGGTGAGAATAGGCTGCTACTGAAGCCTGACTGAAAAAATGGCGGTTTTGCCTGATATAAAATATAGGAACGCTTAATGAATATAACGTCGAAAACAATTATTCTTAACACTATAAAAGACTATCTAAATGAGACCGAGGGTAACGAATTCGTTAACGAAGTCACTTGTATGAACGGTCGAATTATCATGCTGGCAGAGCCTTACGCTCACGGAAAAAAAAGCCTGTTGGCACAATTACAGGAAATAATACCGGACATCAAAATCAATCCAGGCGTGACCATTAGAGATGCGTATACCAAAATAAACAGATCTGTAGAAACGGCAGCATCTGCATCTGCATCAAGCGCCCCAACGCACCAGCAAATCAAAAAAAGGTTGGCGAAGTTTATTACAGAAGCAGAAGTTTCAAAGATAAGTACGCTGACAAACACGGAATTTCCATCAATTCTGGCTATGAAAAATATTTGCTCAACAAGAGGAGATGAAATTAGTAAAGATGTATTTGCCTACGAATTCGATAACGCTTATTCACCGGATGAATGGAGATTACAAAACAACAAAAAGCACGAAAGCGTTGATAAAAAAGAATTGCATATGAGCAGAGTTGTTTTATTCCAGTATGAGCAAAGATTCGCGATAAACAAAGAAGATTTAGTGCTACCAAAAACGATCGTTCAAGAAAGGATAGATAATGAAGAAACCCAAAGAATTCTAATAAAACACAAAGAAAATTATACGACCAAAGAATTTACAGAAGACTTCCTGAAAAATACTGTTAACGGCAAAAGCACTGCACACGTGGCGCGTGAACTGGGTATGTGTATTGACAGGATCACCGTTTGTTATGACGGACAGGAAGTGACTTCCATTGAGAGGGATGATTCAGACTTCAAACTCAAGAAGTTTGATGTTGTTATCCATGTCAGCCCAAATCCTGAAATATATCCGTAAAACAGCGGTTAGCGTCCCCAGTGGCAGTAAAAGCTTGCCAGGAGGCCAGAAGGGGCAGGTCTTTCATCTTTTGCACCGCGTCTTCTCACACCGATGCCATGATCGTGAGTGGTGTCCCTCTTTGGAAGGCCCATGGCTGGCAGCATCCGCTTTTGTACTGTGGGGCTGACGCCACTGTACTATCGTCTGGTACCGGGCGCGCCAAAGTTTATGAAATGCTGGCCCAGCGACTGATAGGGTCAGTGCCAACGCTGTTTTATTTCATTCCTTGCTTTCATGCATGACCATGCTGCGCTCTTTTTGATGGAAAATCCCGTTGCCACAAGTCATTGCTATAGTTTCTCGCAGTCTTCTCGACATATACCTTAATAGGGGCAGGCGTTATGCTGAAAACCCTGATTCTGCTGGTAACAGGATTACTCTTAATGACTGCACAGGCAGCCACCCTCCAGCTCCGCGTGCTGGAAACGACCGATCTTCATGTCAACATCATGGATTTCGATTACTACAAGGATCGTCCGACGGATCAGTACGGCCTGGTTCGCGACGCAACGCTGATCCGTCAGGCCCGTGATGAAGTGGCTAACAGTCTGCTGGTGGATAACGGTGACCTGCTCCAGGGATCGCCCATGGGTGACTATGCCGTCAGCCGGTCCGGGGAAGAAGGTTGGGTGCATCCTGCCTACAAGGTCATGAACCGGATGGGCTATGACGTAGCCAATCTAGGTAACCATGATTTCAACTATGGACTGGATTATCTCAGGAAGGCGCTTCAAGGCGCCGGGTTTCCCGTTATTTCCGCCAATGTGTTTGATGCCTCGACTGGCGACCACGTTTTCAAACCCTACCTGGTCAAACCCTGCGTTTTTACTGATACAGCCGGTAATGAACAGCCACTCAACGTGGGGTTTATTGGCTTCCTGCCGCCCCAGATTATGCGCTGGGATAAGGAACACCTGGAAGGTGTCGTGACGGCGCAGGATATTGTCGAGACAGCGGCAACGCTTGTGCCAAAAATGCGTGCGGAAGGGGCGGATATCGTTATTGCCCTCAGCCATAGCGGCTTTGACAGTGAACCTTATGAACCCATGGCAGAGCAGGCGGTGAACGGCCTGTCGCAGGTGCCGGGTATTGATGCCATCGTTATGGGGCATGCACATAAGGTGTTCCCGGGGCCTGTGTTTGAGAACGATGCCGGTGTGGATCTTGAACGTGGCACGATTAACGGTGTGCCGGCCGTGATGCCGGGCTTTTGGGGCAATCATATAGGGGTGATTGACCTGACGCTGGAGAAGCATGCAAGTGGCTGGCGCGTCATAGACAGTCATTCTGAAGCGCGCCCACTGACAGGACCGGACCATAAACCATTGGTCGAGGCGGATGCTGAACTGGTAGCTGCCCTGGCGGAAGATCACGAAGGCACCCGGGCGTTCGTGGGACGACCTATCGGAGAAGCCTGCTCGGAAATCTACAGTTATCTGGCCTTGATTCAGGACGATCCCAGCATCCAGATTGTCAATGATGCCCAGATTGATTACGTGCGACGGGCCGTCAGGGATAATGATGCATTGAATGCATTGCCAATACTGGCGGTATCGGCTCCCTTCAAGGCAGGCGGACAACGGGATCCGGCCAACTACACGGAAGTGGAGAAAGGGAAGCTGTCTTTCAGAAATGCCGTGGATCTTTATCCGTTTCCCAATACCCTGGTGGTATTGAAAATCACCGGTGCAGAGCTGAAAGAGTGGCTGGAGTGCGCGGCCGGGCAGTTTAACCAGGTTGATCCGTCCAGCCCTGAACCGCAGATGCTGATCGACAACCACTTTCCCAACCACAACTTTGATGTGATTGAAGGCGTCGAGTATCAGATAGATGTTACGCAGCCCGCCCGTTATGACGATCACTGTCGGTTGATTCATCCTGAGTCTGAACGTATCAGGGCGCTGGCCTGGCAGGGGCAGCCTGTTAACCCGGAACAACACTTCCTGGTGGCGGCCAATAATTACCGTGCCTACGGCGGCAAGTTTGCCGGTACCGGGGCAGAATCCGTGGTATTCGTATCACCGGAGGAAAACCGCGAAATTCTGGCGGATTACATTGAGCGGCAAACCCGTGAACAGGGTTTTGTACGCGCCGCGGCAGACCATAACTGGCGGTTGGCACCGATCACGAATCCAGCGCTGGATCTGCGCTTTGAAACCTCACAATCAGCCAAGGCTGCGCGCTTTATTGAAACCTATGCCCGCCATGCGATGACCTACCTGCATGAGAATGATGACGGCTTTGCTGTCTATCGTGTCGCCATCCACTGACAAACCCGGCCCGGTGAGCCGGGCAACGCTGACGTCAACCTGTTGATCGTGTAAGCTTGCGACACTACGTATTGACAGCAGGAATCTCGTCGCATGTGGGGCAAGCCGTTACTGGTCCTGGGTTTTCTGGGACTGACCATTACGCTCTCAGGTTGCCAGAAGGAACCGGCACAACAGGAAGCACTTATTCGTCCGGTCAAGCTCTTTGAGGTAGCCGGTAGCAGCAGCCAGCAACTGCGTCATTTCCCCGGTCATGTGACGGCCAGTGATGAAGCCGAGATCTCGTTTCGCATACCCGGTGAGCTTGTTGATCTGCCCCTGAATGAAGGGCAGCACGTCGATAAGGGACAGCTCCTGGCGCGGCTGGATGACCGGGATGTCCGCAACGAAGTGGCAGACCGCCAGGCCAGCTATGAGCTGGCGCAGATTGATTTCCAGCGCAAGAAATCCCTGCTTGAGCGAAAAGTCATTTCCCAGGCTGATTACGACAAGGCCAGTGCCCAGCTGAAATCCAGCAAGGCCGCACTGGACCTGGCCCGTGACAAGCTGGCCTATACCGTCCTGAAAGCCCCCTTTGCCGGTCGTGTTGCCCGTCTGGAAGTCGAAAACCATCAGTTCATCCAGGCCAAGCAGACCATTCTTTTGCTGCAGAGTGACAATGCGGTAGATATCCACATTCAGGTGCCGGAGAGTATCGTGGTGAATGTGGATGCCAATACCGTGGAAGCCGGTTACATGCCCCAGGCCAGTTTTGCTGCCGCGCCGGATCGTCAGTTCCCTGTTCAGTATAAGGAGCATGCGACCAAGGTAACGCCGGGTACCCAGACCTATGATGTGGTGTTCACCATGCCGGTGCCGGATGACCTGACCCTGCTGCCCGGCATGACCACGACCGTGACGATCGATCTTGCCCGTATCGTCCGCCAGCGTTCTCAGATCCCCTATGTATTGATTCCCTCTCAGGCCGTGGTGAACAGTGACACCGATGGTCGCACACTGGTCTGGCGCTATAACGCAGATACCGGACAGGTGAATGCGGTAGAAGTCACGGTGGGCCGCATTACGGAAGCCGGCATTCAGGTGCTGTCCGGCCTCCAAACCGGTGACCGGGTGGTGGTGGCGGGCGCCCGCCAGTTAACGGAAGGCCTGAAGGTCAAACCACTGCGCTGGGAGCGGGGACTGTAATGAATACTGCGGAGTACAGTATCCGGCACTCAGTGATCAGCTGGATGTTTGTCGCCCTGTTGCTGGTGGGGGGCGCCCTGTCGTTTCTTGGCCTGGGCCAGCTCGAATTTCCCGAGTTCACGATCAAGTCCGCCATGGTGATCACCCCGTACCCGGGGGCTTCGCCGGAGCAGGTGGAAGAAGAAGTGACTTTGCCGTTGGAAGATGCCATCCAGCAATTGGCGGCGGTGAAGTTTGTGGAATCGGTGAACAGTGCCGGCATGTCGCAGATCTCCGTGGAAATCCGGGATCAATATGACAAACATGACTTGCCCCAGATCTGGGATGAACTGCGCCGCAAGGTGAATGATGCCCAGTCCAGTTTGCCACCGGGTGTGCAGCCTTCTCAGGTGGAAGATGATTACGGGGATGTCTTCGGGATTCTTCTGAATATCACCGGTGAGGATTTCAGCTACCGCGAACTGGAGAATTATGCCGATTACCTGCGCCGTGAGTTGGTTCTGATTCCTGGCGTAAAGAAAGTCGTGCTGGATGGTACCCGTCCTGAACAGGTGGTTGTTGAAATCTCCCAGGCACGACTGGCTGCCCTTAACCTGAGTCCTGAATATATTTTCGGTCTGATCCAGAACCAGAATGTGGTCTCCAACGCCGGGCGCATGTTTGTGGACGGTGCGTCAGTGCGCATTCATCCCACCGGTGAATTCCGTAATGTCGCGGAGATGGAGCGCCTGATTATCAGCCCGCCGGGAAGTGAAAAACTGGTTTACCTGGGCGATATCGCCACCGTCAGCAAGGCGTATACAGAAACGCCGTCGGTTGTGTATCACAACAACGGTGATGACGCGATTTCACTGGGAATCTCCTTTACCAGTGGCGTCAATGTCGTGAAAGTCGGCGAAGCAATCGATGCGAAACTGCTGGCGCTGGAAAGTCAGCGTCCCATCGGCATGGACATCACGACAGTTTATAACCAGCCGGAAGTCGTTTCGAAATCGGTGAATGGCTTCCTGATCAACCTGGCGGAATCCATTGCCATTGTGATCATTGTTCTTCTGCTGTTTATGGGATTGCGCTCAGGCTTGCTGATGGGGGCTGTCCTGCTCCTGACAATCCTGGGTACCTTCATCGTTATGAAGATCCTGTCGATTAATCTGCAGATGATTTCACTGGGTGCCCTGATTATTGCGCTGGGAATGCTGGTAGATAACGCCATCGTGGTGACCGAAGGCATACTGGTTGGTATCAAGCGAGGTCTCAGTCGGTTGGAAGCGGCAAAGCGGGTGGTCACTCAGACACAGTGGCCACTGCTTGGCGCCACGGTGATTGCGATCATCGCTTTCGCGCCGATCGGTCTCTCTCAGGACAGTACCGGCGAATTCTGCAAATCACTGTTCCAGGTGTTATTGATCTCCCTGTTCATCAGCTGGATTACTGCGATTACGCTGACCCCCTTTTTCTGCAACCTGCTGTTCAAGGATAACGAGCACGACGCAGGCTCTGATGATCCGGAAGATCTTTATAAAGGTGCGGTGTTTACCCTGTATCGACAGTTGCTCAGCCTCGCCATGCGGCATCGTCCCATTACCCTCGCGCTGACGGGTATGGCGCTGGTAGCTGCGGTTGCCGGAATGGGATTGGTAAAAAATGTGTTTTTCCCGCCCTCTAACACGCCGATGTTCTTTATTGATTTCTGGATGCCGGAAGGCAGCGATATCCGGGCCACGGAAGCGGAGATGTCGCGTCTTGAAGACGAAGTGCTGGGGCTGGAGGGTGTCACGGCGGTAACAACCGTGATGGGCCGTGGCGCCCAGCGTTTCGTGCTGCCCTATTCACCGGAACAGATGTATGCCAGCTATGGCCAGGTGATTATCACCGCCCGTGATCTGGACACTATTGATGAGCTGTTTCCCCGGGTAGAGTCCCTGTTGGCGGAAGACTTCTCCCAGGCCGAATACCGGGTGATGCGGTTGGAAAACGGGCCGGCGCCAGCCGCCAAAATTGAAGCGCGATTCTATGGTGAAGACCCGGCCGTGTTGCGTTACCTGGGGAGTCAGGCCGTCGAGATTCTCAACAATGAACCGGCGGCCGATGCGATTCGGCATACCTGGCGTAACCAGTCGCTGATTGTCCGCCCGGTGGTGGATGATGCGCAGGCTCGGCGCAGTGGTATTTCCAAGCAGGCGCTTGACGATGCATTGCTGGTGAATTTCAGCGGTAAACAGGTGGGTGTTTACCGGGAAGGCAGTCACCTCATGCCTATCATGGCCCGTGCGCCGGAACAGGAACGGCTGGACGCCGACAGCCTGACGGGTCTGCAGGTCTGGAGTAAAGAATACTCAACCTTTGTGCCTATCACCCAGGTAGTTTCCCGGTTCGACAGCGAATGGGATAACCCGCTGATTGTCCGCCGTGACCGCAAGCGGATGCTGGCGGTATTGGCGGAACCGGCCGAGTCCAGCGGTGAAACCGCAGATTCGGTATTCCGTCGGGTGAAGGGAGAGATTGAGGCCATTCCCCTGCCGCCGGGTTACAGCCTGGAGTGGGGCGGTGAACATGAAAGCGCCGGCGACGCCCAGACCGCCGTGTTTGGTTCACTCCCGCTGGGTTATCTGACCATGTTCCTGATCACGGTCTTCCTGTTCAATTCTGTCCGGCAACCCATCGCGATCTGGGTGACGGTGCCGCTGGCCCTGATTGGCGTGGTGTCAGGCTTGTTGTTGCTGAATGCACCCTTCAGCTTCATGGCACTGCTGGGCTTGCTGAGCCTGTCGGGGATGCTGATTAAAAACGGCATAGTGCTGGTCGATCAGATCAACCTGGAACTCTCCCAGGGCAAGGAAGCGTATGAAGCGGTGTTCCACTCGGCGGTCAGCCGTGTTCGGCCGGTGTGCATGGCGGCGCTGACCACCATGCTGGGCATGCTGCCACTACTTTTTGATGCGTTTTTCAAATCAATGGCGGTGACGATTATCTTCGGCCTCGGCTTTGCGACACTGCTGACATTGATTGTGTTACCTGTTGTCTACACGTTGTTGTATCGGATCAGCTGGCGCCAGCTTTGAAGCTGTCAGTGATGTCAGTTCTTGAAGTGTTAGCCGACGTTAAGAACTGACATTAATTATTGGCTCAGTAAAATGTCGTAACGTTGATGAGGCTTTTTTGTGGCGAAAAGTTTATACCAATTGTTTTTTCTAACCACTGTTTAATGCTCGGCCGCCTGTTTTGTATTGCTTGCTAAAATTTGCAGGTTTCCTGGGTAGGTCGGTTTCCGAAGGAAGCCGACGTCGTCTGCCGGTAGAACGTCGGCTCGCAAGCGAACCGACCTGCGCCAACAAAGCAAACCTGTCGCCTTTATAGCCAATCGTCCAGATTGCAGGCAGTTATAACGTAGTTAGAACAAGCGATTGGTATTACTGCGTTGCCTCTGCCTGGGTTCCCGGTATCAGGTCCCATATTTCAATCGTTTCTTCTAATGCTACAACAAGAAATTGACCATTTTTTATCGTAAAAAGTGCAAAATTTCTTCTGGGAGAGGAGCTATTACAATTTGGAGGAAAGGGGATTGACAGGGATGGTTGTATATCGGCGCCATGGTTGCTGGGTTCCCAAATGTAGATGTCGTTAGTACCTATTGTGGCTAGTCGACCATCCAGCAATGCTGTGGCTCGTGTATCGCTTTTATAAATTTCGCTTTCGAACTGACCGGCATCTACCTGAAACCAGTCGGCAGTCTGTAGCCGGTGTTGCAGGAAATCACTGTTCAGAATAGTGATGTGACTGCAGTTGTCTGTTGATGCAACGAGCCTTCCATGATCCAGCCGGGTAAAACTTTTTACATTGCGGCTGAAACGTAATGTTGCGAGTAACTCGACTTGATGATTTTGGTCTAACCGCCATAAAAACGCTGTTTTGTGTGCGTCTGTTCTTGCGGTTTCACGTGCGCAAGGAAATGTCGTGATATGTTCTGCGTTTAATACTGAAAAACGGTGAATTTCCGTTTCACAAAAGGAGAATCTATCCATTATTTGAAACTTTGTGGTATCAGGTTGCAACAGCTTCCAGATGATTGCTGAACCATTTTTGTACCCAGATACAAAAATGAGCGGCGAATCAGTGATGAGTTGGATTGTTGTAATGTCCTGATTGTCTCTGTGTTCACTGAATGCCTGTGATGGCTGATTGTGACGGGGTATCCTGTCGAAGCGTTCAATGAGTGTACATGAACCCGTATAGAGAGAATTGGGTGTCGGATTTGCAATGAAAGTAATCGGTTCTTCAGAATTGTTCGAGTGACAGGTTTTTATTAGTTCAGCCTGTTCTGATTCTAGACACCATATTCGTGTTTCACCATTGGTATGGGCCGTTGCCAGAAGTTTTTTATGTGGGTCTATCTCCTTGATCGTTGTCGTATAGGTAGGGGTATTTATTAAGTGGATGCGGCGTCTTTTAATAAATCCAAGATTGGATTGTTTTCTAAGAATGGCAGCCATTAATAAAGAACAGTTGTGAGCTTCATTTATTAACCCTTTCGGTACATTTTGTTGTTTTAAAATACATTGAGTGCGTTTTATATTGAAGTAGTCTAGAAAAGCGGCGGTTTTGAAACCGGATTGTTCTTGGTGGTTTTCTCCAAAGTACCGCTGAACCAATAGGTTGGTGCAAGGTTTATTATAGTGTTCTAGCGCGATTCGCCTTAATTTTGAATGAAGCGGCATTAATATATGTATTTCTCTGTCTGAAAGGTATGACATTATTTTTATTATGAGTTCGTCAGGAAGATCTATGAAAGGGGAATGTGTTTCTGTAGATGGTCTGGAAAAATGTTGAATGCTTTTTACCCGCGTTTTTATAGACGATGCTTTTTTCACAATGTAACAATAAAATTGTGATCGCTTCTGCTCTTTCGGTTTGTAAGGAACGCTTTTGGCTTCCTGAATACATACTAACGGTATAGCACTTGCCATTACTGCTCCTAATGAGTTTTTAAGTGTGTTGAGAGGAAATGTTCAACTTAAGACAAAGAGAAAAGGTGAAAGTTCTCTGTTTTCAAAGCACTTTTAAATCACGACACACGCAATGTATTGAAACCGATTGTAAATGCATGGTTATCATTGCCTGGTGAGTAAGTTGTCGTTAGAGCAATCATAAACTTGTGGTATCCTGCTTACCCTTTGTTTCACTGTGTAATTATTTACCGAACAGCATAACTATGGCAGCCAGGCAGATATACAGAGTTGTTTTCCATAACCAGGGTGAAATCTACGAGGTGTACGCCAAGCAGGTTTTCCAGAGTGACATGTATGGCTTCATTGAGGTGGAAGGTTTTATCTTCGGTGAACGCACCCAGATGGTGGTCGATCCCTCCGAGGAAAAACTGAAAGCCGCCTTCGAAGGGGTGAAAAGCAGTTTTATTCCCATGCACTCGATCATTCGCATAGACCAGGTGGAAAAAGAGGGTAAAGGCAAGATTATGGATGCCAAGGGGCAGAATATTGCGCCTTTCCCGATGCCACCGATTCCCGGGAAATAAACCACAAAAAAGGCTGCTTTAACGCAGCCTTTTTTGTTGGGGGCCAACGTTCAACGGCTCTTTCCACGGAGGTAGTGGAAGAAACCGCTGGCAATACAGAGGTTACCGAGTGCCAGCAGGTAGTGAAAAAGGTCCATACGAAGAAAGCCCGCCAGCTGACCTTCCGTGCCAATCACCAGGCCGCCAATAAAATAGGCGCAGATGCCGGTCAGGGAAAAGGCGGTAAAGGTGGGCTTGCGTTCGCCTCGTGTGATAATCGCTGCCGTCATCAGCAGCAGGGCGCCGGTGCTCAGGATCAGGTGCCAGGCATCCAGCCATTCCAGCCGGCGCATCAGTTCAAAGCAGGCCATAAGCCCCAGGAGGATGGAACCCCAGTCCTGTCTGCGCAGTGGCCAGTTCCATACGGTAGCAGCAATGGCTGCCGCCAGCAGGGAGGGTGACAGGTAGTTGGCAGCCTGGTTCAGCATCTGGTGAGGTTCTGTCCAGATGGCGGAAAAACCATAGCGCAGTGTGCCCAGGCCAGCCGCTGCCGCGACCAGGCCAAAGGCCAGTAACGCAATGGTAGCCGGCATGCGCCGGCTGGGTTCAAAGGAGCGAAACTGCGCCATGAGAAAGACGCCGAACAGGCTGGAAAAAGCCAGTACGGCGTCAGAGATAGCAACGGATATAACCGGTTCGAACATCAGGCAATCCTGGCAAAGGCTCTTTCTGCCGCGGCAAGCGTTTCATCAATATCCGCATCGCTGTGGGCGCTGGAAATAAAGCCGGCTTCAAAGGCGGAGGGTGCGAGGTAGACCCCTTCTTCCAGCATGGCGTGGAAGAAACGACCAAAACGCTCACTGTCACAGCGCATCACCTGGTCAAAGCGCTCGACGCGTTCCTGATCCGTGAAGAACAGACCAAACATGGCGCCAGCCTGGCTGGTGGTGAAGGGAATACCGGCCGCATCGGCCCGTTCCTGCAGACCAGACAGTAAGCGGGTGACTCGCTGGCTGAGTTGCTCATGGAAACCGGGTTCAGTAATCAGGTCCAGTACCGTCAGGCCGGCTGACATGGCAACCGGGTTGCCGGAGAGCGTACCTGCCTGGTACACAGGACCCAACGGGGCAATGTGTTCCATGATTTCACGACGACCGCCAAAAGCGCCCACCGGCATACCGCCACCGATGACTTTGCCCAGGGTGGTCAGGTCCGGCGTGACACCGTAATAGCCTTGGGCACCGCCGAGGGAGACCCGGAAGCCGGTCATGACCTCATCAAAAATCAGCACCGTGTCGTACTCATCGCAGATTTCCCGTAAGCCTTCGAGGAAGCCTGGTACCGGTGGAATACAGTTCATGTTGCCCGCCACGGGTTCCACGATGATGCAGGCGATCTCGTCGCCGGTTTCGGCAAAGGCCTTGCGGACACTGTCCAGATCGTTATAGGTCAGCGTGATGGTATGCGCCGCCAGGTCAGCAGGGACACCCGGAGAGTTAGGCACGCCGAGGGTCAGGGCACCGGAACCTGCCTTGACCAGCAGGGAATCCGAATGGCCATGGTAGCAGCCCTCGAACTTGACGATCTTGTCCCGGCCGGTATAACCACGGGCCAGGCGAATGGCGCTCATGGTGGCCTCGGTGCCTGAATTCACCATTCGTACCATATCCATGGAAGGCACCAGCTCACAGACCTTGTCGGCCATGGTGATTTCAATGGCAGTGGGCGCCCCGAAGCTCAAACCCAGCTTGACCTGCTCCTGAACGGCGGCAATCACCCGCGGATGGTTGTGACCGACAATCATCGGGCCCCAGGAACCGATGTAGTCGATATAGGCCTTACCGTCTTCATCATACATGCGTGCGCCATCGGCGCGACGGAAGAAGACCGGTGTGCCACCGACACCCCTGAATGCGCGAACCGGCGAGTTGACGCCACCGGGAATATGCCGCTGTGCTTGCTGGAACAGGGATTCTGAGCGATTCATTGTATGTCCTTTTCGATCACAGGCTGGCCGCCACGTCAGGAGGGACGAAACAACTGGTTGTACTGGCGGGCCCGGGCTTCGATATTATCGGCGCTGAACAGGTCACTGATGACAGCCACCATGTTGACGCCCTGCGAAATGATATCCGGCGCATTATCCAGTGTTATGCCACCGATGGCTACTATTGGTACGTTTAATGTCCGGCAGGCTTCGGCCAGCAGCCCGGGTTTGACGTCGACAGCCGCTTCCGGCTTGGTTGGCGAGGGGAAACAGGCGCCGAAAGCGACGTAATCCGCCCCCCGCGATTGCATCACCAGTGCGCGCTCCAGCGAACCGTAGCAGCTGATGCCGATGATGACATTATCCCCCAGGTGAGTGCGTGCATCCGATACGGTATCGTCATCTGCGCCGAGATGGACGCCATCTGCTCCACAGGCCGCCGCCAGTGCGACATCGTCATTGATGATGAGAGGCACGCGGTAGTTCTGACAAAGCGCTTTAAGCAAACGGGCCTGATGCAACCTTCTTTCATTATCCGTGCTTTTGTCACGATACTGCAGTATGGCCATGCCACCTTTCAGCGCTGTTTCCACTTTGGCTAGTAAGGTTTTGTCATCAGGCATCAGGGCGCTATCGGTGATGCCGTACAGACCTGTGAATCGCTCAAGGGTGGCCATGATCAAAATCCTGTTATGAATCAGCGTCACTTAATATAGGCAAAGCTTCGGGGCTTCAAGTTGTCGCTTAGGTAAGGCGTGAAATGGGCCGGTAACAATCTGGTCTATATCTGTACAAAAAAGTCATCTCATATTTTGTCACCTGCAGATCGAGGGATGCGGGTTGGTGCGCCGGAAATACAGGGTTCCGGGTATCCGGTGCTTCGAGACTCGGGGTGTGGAGAAGCATTCCGGCACTGTTCACGAGAGAAGGTGATGCATTATCCATGGAGGTATTTATTGATACCCATGGCGTTTCAGTAAAGCTTCAATGTCATCGAGGCCATAGTTTATCGCCAGTCTGGTTGCTCTCAGGCCGGATACAGGTTTCCTGTCTGCCCCGTTGTGGATCAGGTAGGCCACTAATGCGTAGCTGCCGCTCTGAATGGCGGCATGGAAAGCGGTGGTGGGTGGCTGCCACAGAAGGCATGGCCGTGGTTCGTTGATATCGGCGCCTTCGGAAATCCATTTCATGGCGGTGACTGGGTCCCCCATTCTGCAGGCTGCAATGAGTCGGTCAGTGTTATCTGAAGTCTCAGGGAGCCACTGTTGCTGGAGTGTGAAAAGACTGGCAACACTCTCATTGAGATCGAGGGCATAATATTCAAAAACAAGATCGATAGGGATGTGAGTCACATTATTCCTGGTTTCATCTCGATACAGGCTGGAAACAGAAAACCGGGCATAATCACTGACCCTGTGAGGCATTTTAAGCCTGTGGCCGTCATGGAGTTGCAGTAACATATTCAGACAAATGTTGGTACGGCCATGGCCGTCGTCAAATAAGTGAGCCTGATCCAGCGATTGCAGCAGACGCAGACGGGCGCGTCGTAAAAGCCCCTCGGCAGTCTTTTTGCCAGGATAATGGATGATGCTCTCAACAGCGAAATGATAGTTGCTGATAATTCGCTGCATTTCGTCCTCACGGTTTTCAGGATGGTTGGGAAGGCATAGTCTTATTATTTCCTCATCAATATCAACGCGTGCTAACCAGCGCGTATTTTCTGGCGATATTGATGCTGATTGTTTCGGGTTATCTTTAGATAGCATGAAGTGCAGGTTTTCACTATCAAGATTCCGTCTTTTAAATAGCGACAAAATAGATTGTTTATATTTTTCACATGAATAGAGTATTGTTGTATTCTTCAAGATATCTATTATGCACCTTTCTTCGTATGGCATAAGTGCAAGATCTAATTCAAGTAAACTGTATTCGAATTTCCCATTTCCACCAACCATTGAATTGATTGTCTTGATCAAATTAATGGCGTATTTTGTTTTTTTGTGTGTGGTAACATCAGGATGAGGTATATAATCTGCCCTGCATTTTCTGACTGGAGATGAATTTGCAGGCATTCTATACGAGTTGTCATGGAATTGCGTGTTGAATAGGCCCTGTTGATAATTTTCAAGGATAAATTGAATGCCATCCAGTAAGCTGCTCATGCACTCAGGCTCATCATCCAGGGCGTGGCGACCGATGTATTTGAATTGGCCATCCATGATCAACGGAAATATTTCATCATGATGTTTCTTTATCAGGCCTGCTTTTATCGCAGGTGTTTTGGCTCTGCTAGCTTGCAGTTCAATATGAACAGCTTTCGTTAATAGTTTAACAAGAATGCTTTTGTGCTGAGGGAGTAACCGTTTACTTCTTTTAATGTTTGACTGAATTATCATCAATGCTTTGACGCGATCCTTCGTTTCAGATATCTGTTCATAGAATTGCCTTTCCAGCAGACAGGAGATGGTTTTGATAGCAATGTTAACGAGCGTTGCCTGATAACTAAATGATGCCCCTTCTCCCTGATCCAGATTCCATACCAGCTTTTTGGGATCTGTATTTCTGCTGGACAGACGCTCTGCTGGCAGCAGGGATGAAGTCAGGGTTATCAGGCGATCAGAGATGTTGCATGCCTTAATAGCCATATCTTCGGTGGGCTGAGGAAAAGTCGGCGAGAGCCTGCGGCATGATACGGTTTCATCCACCGGTATTGTAACCAGAGAGCGGCCGTCTCTTGTTTCCAGGGAGTTGCTGCGCTGTCGTATGACTTCTGGTGGTTGTCTCCCTGTGCGGTAAGATAAGGTTGGCTGGCTTTCAGTCATCATATGCAAGGGTTTTTTTTGATCGCATAGAATGAGCATCGACGGAGTCAGGGCGACTAAGAATACGTAGCATGATGGGTAAAGCAAGGTAGTATGGCCGGTTACCGGTGGCATCGGCTCTCTGTGAATCTGCACCTTGATTTAGCAGGTATGTTACCTGCTGAAGCCTGTTCACTTTGATTGCTTCTGTCAGTGGTGTACTACCGTGGAAATGAAATACAGCGCGTTTTGATGGGTAATTGATATCGGCTTTTGCCTCAATCATTTTTTTTATAATGTCAGTCTTGCCATAATGGCAAGCCGAGATAAGCACTTCATTCTGTTCAGAAGTATCCTTGAACAGATTGCCGTGTGATCTCAGGAGATATAGAGCACGTATTGCTTCATCGTGGTAGATATAATGTGTTAATAACAGGAATGGCTGTCTTGTAGCCGTCGCTTCGTTTTCACGCTCAAGCATTTCATCGGCTGTAAACCACGCGTAGTCATGGATTCGTTCTGGTCCTGCAGGCACGCTCTCTTTATGTCGGAGGCGAAGAAGAATGTCCAGGCAGCGTAACGTATGATCATGATTCTTATTGAAAGAATGTATGCGTGCAAGATCTTGTATTAGCCGAATACGGGCTTTTTGTAAATTCTGTAAATAAGTGAAGGTTGTTGATGAATCCTTATGCTTTTCTTTGGCTAGTTTAACGTTTTCATTATAGATTTTGAGTTTGTCTTCAATAGCTGTTTTGATTGTATCTTTAATAAAGTGAAAATAACGAAACTTGATGCTGGTATGATGAAAAAAACTCATTACAAAGCACTTGTTCTCAGGAGGAACAGTCGGTAATCGTTCGCCCTTTTTCACTACTTTGATATAGGCATGGTCATCCGTTACAGCCAGTTTCTGAAACAGCGCCAGGGTTTTATCCCGGTGCCTTTCACTTACGCAGCAAACCAATGCTTGATTGATTATCTCCTGTAAACCGTGCTGTGAATAACTTTCACGATTTTCAGTGTTAATAATACAGTCGCCAGGGGTGAAAGATGTAGTGCCACCAACGGCGATGATAATTCTTTCAAGTGTATTCATGTCAATGTCTTTGTCCATTGTAACGGGATGCTTCAGGACAGACTCTATTCCGTTCAGCAGCTCTGCCATTGATTCAGGCTGAACATCCAGGGCATGACGACCAGTGCCCAGGAGCTGGCCGTGTAAAATCGTTGAGTATAATTTGTCCTGATCGCCATCGCTTATCAGGTGGTTATCGACGGCAGGTTTTATGAGTTCGCAGGCCTTACAGTCATTATGTTGGGCATAATAAAAAAAATCTCTGAGCAGCTTTAAATGATCTTCAGATAAATTTTTGTCTGTCAGGGTTAAATCGCTGAGTTCTGCTAGTCGTTGTTGACGATGCTTGCCGGTATACAGGGGGTAGAAATGTAGTTCAAGGAAGCGGGACAGGGTTTTGTAATAAAGGGCTTTCAATACGGCTAATTTATCATCTGACGTAATACTGGCGGCGCCTTCGGTAGAAGGCGATATTATTCTTTCGATGAGAGGTTTATTAAATAAACTATGCCGTGGGTGAAGATCGTAAGGTAACAAATTGACGGTCAAGTCTACCAGAGATTCAGCTACTGTTTGTAATGGTTTTTCGACTTGTAGTGTTTCTTCGTCAATCGTTTGCAGAGGTGCACGGAAAGGCGGTTTGGCCTTTGTGTTTTTTTTGCGTACAGCGCTTTGTGCTTCATCTGTGTAGCTGGCGGATGACCCTTTATATGCCACTCTCTTTGATGTTGTGAAAGAAGGCGTTGAATCCATAAATAATAACTATCATCGTGTTACGGTAAAAAATGGTTTAGCGGTGTTTGCTGGCTAAACAGATGAACCTTATATCTAGCAGACAGGGGATTCAGGTGGGAGTTCAGGCGGGTGCTGACCAGTATGTCACGATGTGTTATCAGCAGACGGTTTGGGGTATAGCTGGTTAGCCGCCCATAGTCATAACACTGTGGGCGGCTGAAAATGCCATTCCAGGTACTTGTCCAGAAATAATCCCTTTGTTGTTTTCTACAGCCTGTATGGCATGGGCTGATACGCTGAGAAAACAGAGGTCTGGGTACTGATGAATAAACGTTAAACCAGTCTTTAAAGGTTGGATCAACAGCCATCCCTGGCTTCTGGGTTCTGCAGTCAGTTATGAATAGCTGACCTGTTTTTCCGGTATTTTATCAAACGACTAGTCGTAGAGCAGGGAGTCGTTTATTTCACCTTCCGTCTTGGCCACGATCGTGCTGACTGCGGTATCACCGACAACGTTGGTGACTGTGCACAGAGCATCCAGAATACGGTCGGTCGCGATAATGATACCCAGTGCCTCAATAGGCAGGCCCAGTTGGTGCAGCAATACACCGGTGGTTACAACGGCACCGCCCGGGATACCGCCGGTGGCGATGGCCAGCAGGAAGGCCGTCACGCCCAGGGTGACCAGTTCGCCGCCACTCAGGTCAACGTTATAAGCGTAAGCCACGAACACGGTAGCAACCGTCATATATATAGCTGCACCTGACATGTTCATGGTGGCACCCAGTGGTACAGAGAAGCCAGCCACTTTTTCAGATACGCCCAGTTTGTCGGTCAGTGTCCGGAAGGTCACCGGGATGGTGGCGTTGGAGCTGGCAGTGGACAGCGCAAACATCATCTGTTCACGGGTCTTGCGGATAAACGTGATCGGACTGGTGCCAGTGGCCATGCCGGTGACCAGTGGGTAGAAACCAAACAGCCAGATCAGCATGACCAGGGAGGCGGTCATCACGTAAGTCATTACGCTGAGGATGCTGTGGCTGTCCAGGGTGGCGGCCAGTTTGGCCGTCAGGAAGAACACACCGTAAGGCGCCAGCGCCATGACCATACCGATCAGCTTCATCATCACATTGTTGGCCAGGGAAAAGGCCTTGCTGACGCTGTGGGTTTCCTGGTCTTCCAGCTTTTTAATGGCAATACCGGTAATGATGGCCATGAACAGGATCTGCAGGATATTGCCTTGCGCAAACGCCTGTACCGGGTTGGTGGGCACGATGCCAATCACCATATCCAGCAGGGAAGGCACTTCCGTCTGGCTCAGGCTCAGGGAGGCATCGGCCAGACCCAGGTTGGCGCCCAGTCCCGGCTTGACCATCAGGGCGATACCGATGGCGGCTGCAATAGCGATCACCGTATTCAGCAGATAGAGCCCCAGTGTCTTGGCGCCCAGGCGGCCAAACTGGTTGATATCGTCGAGGCTGCAAACCGCGTTGACGATGGAGATGAAAATCAGTGGCATGACCATCAGTTTGATCATGGAGACGAAGATAATACCGCCGGCATGGAACAGGCCGCCGACAAGCCAGGTTTGAAGCATACCTTCCGGTGACGCGAAGTGTTGAATCAGGGCGCCAGCCAAAATACCGCCTACCAGGGCGATCAGGATGCGAGTTGCCAGATTACTACTCATGGATCAGGAACTCCCGCTTATGGAGTCTCTCGACTCTCATGTTATTGAACATTTTTGTTATAAGAGATTGGAATCTAACCTATAACTAATGGCAATACAAGACGCTAAAAAGTGCAATCTAAACGGGATGATCACCCGAAAAAAGGATAAAAACAGTAACAAATCCTGTTAGTGAAACTAACAAGGGATGGCGAAAGGACTGGGGTTTTGGGGAAAAAGGGGCAGAAATGCCTCAGGTGTGCAGGGTGCGTAGTTATACCTAAAGTGCGCGGTGGGAGCCAATTCGGAAGATGTGCTATCAGCGGTTTACTGTGCAGGGCCGGCGGCAAATGATAAAAAATTGCCGCCTGCACAGGGGAAACGTTCCGGGAACGGAAGACGATGAAAATCGTTACCAATGCGTTAGCGCTGGCGCAGTCTAGATGGCATCCAGCGCGTCAGACAGCTTGTTGACCCCAATAATCTCAATACCCTCAATCGGTTTCCTGGGACGGTTGGCCATGGGGACGATCGCACGCCGGAAACCATGCTTGGCGGCTTCGATAATCCGTTCCTGGCCACTGGCGACCGGTCGGATTTCGCCCGCCAGGCCCACTTCGCCAAACGCCACCAGATCCTGTGGCAGCGGTGTATCCCGCAAGCTTGAAACAATCGCGAGCAGGCTGGCCAAATCCGCACTGGTTTCAGTGATGCGGACGCCACCGACCACGTTGAGGAACACATCCTGGTCACTGGTAAAAATGCCGCCATGGCGGGTCAGGATAGCGAGCAGCATCGCGAGCCGGTTCTGGTCCATGCCAACCGTGACCCGGCGCGGATTACCCAGCTGAGATTCCACCACCAGGGCCTGAATCTCAACCAGCAGGGGCCGGGTGCCTTCCCACAGCACATTGATAACGCTGCCGGATACGGCTTCATCAGCACGGGTCAGGAAAATGGCTGAAGGATTTTTGACTTCCTTTAAGCCTTTTTCAGTCATGGCGAAGATGCCGAGTTCATTCACCTGCCCGAAACGGTTCTTGGTCGCGCGCATGATCCGGAAGCGGGAATCATCCGTCGTGCCGAGCATCAACTGGGTATCGATGATATGACTCAGCGTCATGGGGCCGGCGAGCGAGTTGTCCTTGGTGACATGGCCGACGATTAGCAGGACGGTTCCCGTTTGCTTGGCAAACCGGGTCAGGAAGGCGGCGGATTCCCGTACCTGAGCGACACCGCCGGGGGCTGAGTCGATGCCATTCATAAAGGTGACCTGAATGGAGTCGATCACGATGATGCCGGGCTTTTCAGCTTCCGCGATGGCAACGATTTTTTCTGCCGAGGTTTCGGCCAGCATCTTCAGCTGGTCGGTCGGCAAGCCAAGACGTTTTGCCCGGTTGGCGATCTGTTGCAGGGATTCTTCGCCGGATACATACAGTGCCGGCATGCTCTGCGCAACATGGGCCAGGGTTTGCAACAGGATGGTACTTTTACCTGCGCCGGGATGGCCGCCAATCAACACGGCGCTACCCGGAACGAACCCTCCGCCGAGAACGCGGTCTAACTCGGAGGAACCGCTGGTGAAGCGAGGGGCATCCTCAACGCTGACAGCACTGAGCAACTGGACACCGGACTGCGCACCGGCAAAGCCTGAACGATTGGCGGCTGCAATAGCGGGAGATGTCGCAGGACCGAGGTTAATTTCCCGGATGGTGTTCCAGGCTTTGCAGTCCGGGCACTGTCCCTGCCACTTACCTGACTCGCTGCCACATTCGGAACATACGTAGGCTTTACGGGTTTTGCCTCTTGCCATGCTTTCGGTGAATCCTGTAGAAAAGAAAAGGTTGCTTCTGGACGTATTGTTCAGGCTTGAGACGACATGGGTCAATACCTGAAGGAATAAGTGCTGCTTTAATCGCGCAGGACGCAAGTTCTACTATGCTGTCCTCGATCTATAACACAGTGCGGTTTCCAAGACGCCTTGAATGCGGGGGCGGGAATGCCATGCATGGCAGCCCGGGCAAACAAGGTCGATGAATAAATCCAGAAGAGGTTGTACTGGAATGAAGTTGATAGTTCGATTGCTGGCGGGTATTGTCGCCGGCGTTATCATTGGTCTGCTGGTACCACAAGCCGGCATTATTGAAGCGCTGGCACGGTTGCTGGTGACCTTCAAGTCGATCTTCGGTGAATTTATTAATTTCACCATTCCCCTGATTATCCTGTTCTACATCATGAGCGGTGTTGCCAACCTGCAGCAGGGTTCCGGCCGCGCCCTGGGTACTACCGTTGGTTTTGCTTACCTGTCCACCATTCTGGCCGGTTCACTGGCGTTCTTCATGGCCAGCACCTTTATTCCGGGCATGGTGGAACTGGGTTCCCAGGCAGCATCGGAAGGCGCCGGCCTCAAGCCGATCATGGTGCTGGAAATCCCGCCGGTCATGGGGGTTATGACCGCGCTGGTGATGGCCTTTGCCTTTGGTATGGGGATCTCCGCGACTGGCGGTCGTGAACTCAAGACGGTGGTTGACCAGGCGAAGGATATTGTTGAGCTGATGCTCTCCAGGGTCCTGATTCCCGGTCTGCCCTTCTATATTGCCGGTGTCTTTGCCGAGATGGCCGTTGACGGTACTGTCTTCTCGACACTCAAGACGTTTGGCGTGGTGCTGATGCTGGCCATTGTCATGCACTGGATCTGGCTGGCCGTGCTGTACTTCAGCACGGGTGCCGTAACCGGCCGCAATCCGCTGACCCTGCTGCGCAATATGATTCCGGCTTACCTGACCGCTGTCGGTACCATGTCCAGTGCGGCCACCATTCCAGTCACTGTTCGTCAGGCCAAGGCCAATGGCATTGACGAGAACGTGGTGGATTTTGCGGTACCGCTGTGCGCTACCATCCACCTTTCCGGCAGTGCTATCACACTGACTACCTGTGCCACTGCGGTCATGCTGCTGACCGGTCTGGCTGAGCCGACCTATGGCATGATCCTGCCGTTCCTGCTGATGCTGGGTGTTACCCTGATCGCCGCACCGGGCGCACCGGGTGGTGCGGTTATGGCATCACTGGGTCTGCTGACCAGCATGCTGGGCTTTGGTGAGTCCGCCATTGCGCTGATGATTGCCCTGTACATGGCGCAGGACAGTTTCGGTACTGCCTGTAACGTGACTGGCGATGGCGCGATTGCTGCCCTGGTTGAGCGTTTCGGCCGTACTGCCGATGAGCCTATGGCTTCTGCCGTTCTGCCTGAAGGTCAGGAAGGGTAATCTACTGACGTGATGGTAAGCCTGTGGAGATATCGCTAACGCTGTTCTTGTTGATATCTCCATTGGCTTTTATGAGTATGTGATCACTATTCAGACTAGTTGTTGTTTTTCTTCCGCTTGAGGCCATGTTTCCTCTCTAGCTTCGCTGGGTTGAAGGGAAACCCCAGGCAAGGCGGTTGCTGACATTGGTGGCAGTTCGATACCTTCATCGCTTTCTCTGATATTTTGTTCCCTAAGGCGTCTGTTAGCTCACCAAATCAACATCAAGCAAAACTAAGGAGAGAAAATGGAGACGGAAGTAGTAAGCAATACATCTACTCTTTTGAAAGATGGAATACTTGTCTCTTTATTGATCAATTTCATTGTATCCTGTTGGCTACATTACAAGGAGAGGTTAAGCATTTATTGTGACTATACAGATGTCGCTTTTACTGTTGTAGGAACTATAGGTGTTGTAATTATCGGTTTAATTCTTGGCTTTATCGGAGTAAGTCAGGATGTAATTCGCTACATTTGTATTGGTTTATTTTCACTCATTGCACTGATAGTTGTAATGAAATCAATTAGAGTTAATGGCTTTTTCTTTGGGTTAATGGCAGCTATTGCCAAATACTCGGTGATGGCTTTCTATATTTTGGCTTTATTCAAAATATTTAATTCTGGTGGCACGCCACGAAAAAAAGGTGAATCCAAAAGAGCCTATCAAGCAAGGCAGCGAAGAGAAACCAAAAATCAAGTATGGTGGGCTGCATTACTTACAATGGCTGTAGGCTACCTTACACATATAACAGTCAGAAATGACTATTTCGTTTCAATTGACGAATACTTGGGTCGAACTGAAAACGAAGATTCACAGCTAACCGAACAACAGTAAAATGTGCAATTGGTAAGCTACAAGTGCATCCAGCCGACCGCCTACGGCGTCGGCTGATGCAAGCGTTATAGGACATCGTTTTGTGAATGATGTTTCTGGCCTTTTTCTCGTTAATGCGTTTTAGCATCATTAAAACCGGGATGCCGCGCCCGAAATGATGATCTATGCGATAAGAAAGATCAGTCTTGTTCTGCATGAAAACGTTTTCATTATCATAAAGTAAGCCGCCCAGTTCGTTTTCGATAACAGCCAGATAATGTCCCTTTCTGGCAGAGGCCGCTTCTTCAGCGGTACTGTGAGTGGAGAGTTTTTGTTCATAATAAATGCTGCTGGCCATTTCAAAACACAGTCTTGCTTCCTGCTTTGTCTCATTGTCTATCAATGCCCTGTAGTCAGGTCGTAATGTTTTCATGCGATGGCGCTATTGGTTTGTTTTTCTGATAGTTATCAACTAATTGCTTGTAACTAACGGATAATTTAAGAGATGAAACTGCTTGTTTCATGGTGATACTCCTATTGAAATAAAATAGTATGGAAATTAAAAATAAGGCTTCAGTGACTGTGTTTTTAGATGCGCCGCAATATGAGTTTCTTACAATTCAAAATCTTCGGCTGCTACAACGGGAGCCAAAGCACGGTTTGATAAATAATAAGGAAGCTTATTGTCAAATGCGCCCTTCAGCTTTTTGACAGGTATATCAAAGTCCCGTTCGAAATAAAGAAGGTAAGGGTGTGGAGGCGGTGTTTGGTACACTGGTGACTTGTAAGGGAGTACGCCAGCGTCACGAATGTGTTCATCGTCATGTTCGGTCAGTTTCTTACCATCGTACGTCACGGCGATGTAATGACCTGTGTTCATGGAATCTTCTTTTTGAGGGTCACTAATGTGACAAATGAATCCCCTGAATTTAAAGGTGGTGTCGAAAGATGCGCATTTTCTCCTGTCCCAAATAGGAAATGTGATCAATGGTTTCAGGTTTTCTCTAATCTTTGAAGCATATTCTGTTAACTTATGCGGGGTTTGAGTAATGATATTGTATTTAAAAATGCATGCTTGAATGCCTATAGCACTCAGTCTTTCTATATCGCCTTCAAAGATATTGGCTTGTTCTGTTTTCCAGGTGACACTTTCAGCAATATAATGACTGGCTTGCTCACGTGTACCTTTAAGAAATGTGACATTATCAAGTTCATCTTGGGTTAATTTAACGCTGCTTCGGGGTGTTAAAGCCTCACAGTGCATTAGGTCAATAATTTGTTGTTGTATATTGCTATCTTCTGCCGTATTCGGCTCAAGCGAAATGAAGGGCATCGGTGGATCTGTCCGTGGTGCTTTTACCAGCTGAACGGTGCCATATTTCAGTATTGAGATTGTTGTTAATTGTAAAGTACAAGCAGGATGATCATCTAATCCAAGACTTTCAAATAGTTCCAGTTGAAACTCATGAGGGTCATGCTGACCAGTTTGTTTTACATCTTCACAAGAAAAAATCCTGTGGAAAGGGTGAATATAGGTAGGCGTTTTAATTTCTTCTGTACGAGGTTTGGGGGCGGGCTCAAAGATTGGATCACGTGTTATCTCTGCTGATGATGTTGCAATAGCAGGTGCGTCAGATTCTGTTGCCTGTCCTAGCTCAGATATAATTCTTTCAAGTGTTGTTAATAGATCTAACTCTTTATCTGGTTTTTCTTCGGTTGATTTTTTTTCTTTTGGTAGTTCTTTAACTGATTTTTCTTCTGGTGGTTCTGTTTCTGTTGGTAGCTCTTCAGCTGGTTTTTCTTCTGGTTGTTTTTTCTGTTTTAGTAAACCTTTTTTTTCTTCGTGCAAGCCTTTTTGACGGCAGGCAGTCATAAGCTTAACTAATAAATTGTCTATTGTATCCTCAGTTATTGGTGGTGATGGGAGGTTTTGAATGGATATGAGTTGCAACAATATGGACTGTATTTTTTTATCATCTTCTCCAGTCTGAATTTTTTTATCAGATGAATTTTTTGAACTACGATCTGAATCTTCGTTTTTGTGCTGTTCAAAGATGTCAGCTAGCAGGGTTTCACGTAAAATATTTATTGTTGAGTTTAAAAAGCAGGTGAATCCAAAGTTGGGTAAACTTAAGGGGTCGGATGTTAAAGAACGATGTATTATATATTGTGTTATGTATTCCTCATCAGGTACTGTTTTTGTTGTCGGTGTGGCGAGAGTGAGTTTTGGTGTTTCTTTTGTTGGTCGTTTACATGGGGCGAGCATTGATTCTTGTATGATGTTTTTTGATGTTTGTAATTTTGCTTTGATTTTATCTAGCCTTACCTCTGGCATCTCATGAAATAATTCGCCTAATTCTTTTGTGTTTATATTGTCTGGGTTTAATTCGATTGTTAAATCAATAATGCCCTGACTGACTTGGATATGCTGAAGGATTTTTTGAATGATTTGTTTGTTATGATCAAGTTTCGTGATTGAACCTGCTGGCTGAAACAGGATTTCACAATGTCTAATCCATACATAGTTAAAAAGATGCATCATGAGATGTGAATAATCCTTATTCGATGACCAATCCCAATTATTGCGCAGCGAATTTTTGAATTGTTCACAGACGAAGTGAGTCGTATCAGCGATGCCTGGTTCTTCGAGACAGGCAGTATATAAACAGTTTGTCACGCCACACACCATTCGTGTGCAAATATTATTGCGCTTTCTTACTGCTCTGAAGTTGTCTTCCAATAGAGTTATATCGTCTTCGGTAAGGTGGCGTGTAGATATAGGTTCTAGCTGTACAAGTGGATTTGTTTCTTCAACGGCAGAGACCCTGCGAGATCCGGCCACTACCGATGTGGATGGTAGTTGAATTTCTTCCCGACTTTCACTCAGTTTGGTATGAGTATGAGCGCTTAGCTTGATATCCATTAGTGCTTGATCCCATGTGTGGACGTAATTGCCAATTATTCATGGGTTAATATTTTTCTCACTAACTGGATGGTCAGTGTCCTTTTCATTCGATAGTTTTACAGGTTGCTTTCTCTTGTTTTTCTTCAATGCTTGAATGAAATCTGTTTGTGGCAGGTTCGACTTTTTGCTATGGAATAGTATAAATAGAGTGCCTGTGCCTGTTGGTAGAATTGTCACATTTTGCGGCGTAATTGATACATGATTACCACTATTGTTCAGCTATTTTTTGAGCCTTACAGATACCACGCCGGATAGATGGCGCATAAGTATCTTCGCGCTGGCACCTGAAAATTGCATCAGCGGCTCTTATCGCCAGTATGCCAGGGCTTTCAAAGCATCTGCTTCTACCGTGGCTGATGAATGGTGGTCATCAGGTAACAGAATGGATAGCCCTGTTTAATGATTCATGATTGGATTGTTTTTGAATCAGGTAACAAAAAGCCGTTTTATTTTGTTAGGCTGGATCTTGCGTTTAGTAACCTGTTAAGGGGGTGGTTTATGTCACGAAAGACTCTGCAGATCACTCAAGACTTGGTAGATTACCTTGTCTCTGTTGGATGCAGGGAAAGTGAACTGCAGGAAAAACTCCGGTTGGAAACCGCTAAGCGGAAAGACTCAAACCTGCAGATTGCACCGGAACAGGGGCAATTCATGGCACTGCTGGTGCAGCTGATGGGCGCCCGCCGTATTATCGAGATTGGTGTTTTTACCGGCTACAGCTCGCTTTCCATGGCAGAAGTTCTGCCTGATGATGGTTATATCCTGGCCTGCGATATCAATCCGGATACCACGGCGATTGCCCGACAGTACTGGCAGGCTGCCGGTGTCGAGGGGAACATCGATCTCCAGCTGTCTCCGGCACTTGAAACCCTGAATAACGTCATTGCAGAGGGTAACGCTGGCACATTTGATATGGCGTTTATTGATGCAGACAAGTCATCGTATGACGATTATTACGAATGTTGCCTGACACTGCTTCGTCCCGGGGGCCTGATTATCATGGATAACATGTTGTGGAGTGGCCGTGTCGCAGAGGAGGGTGGGGATGCAGATACACAAGCGCTCAAGGTGATTAATCAAAAAATTCATCAGGATGAACGGGTGGATATGGTGTTATTACCTCTGGCTGATGGTGTGACACTGGCACGTAAACGGCCATGAATGGCGATAAGAAAAACAAACGGCAGGAGAAGGTATATTTATTCCTTCCCTGCCGTTTTTCGCCGGGATAGCGTTTAACTGTCTGTAATCCCACTTATTTAAATAGTGTGTGTTTTAGCCTCACCAAGGCTGGCAATGGTAGTGGTTTTAATTCTGGATCCCGGTAGTAGAAGAGTAAATAAGGCTCGGCGTTGGTTCTGCTTATTAGCGAGTTGAGATGCTCGACTTTCGTGGCTGCACCTTTATCGTAGTGGATACAGTCTTCATGCTGCATGACAGCACTATAGTTGCCTTGCAATGGACTCAAGCCAATATGATGAAGGCAGACGCTGACAAGATTTAATGTGATTCCATAGGATTTTTGGGTTTTCTTATCGAACACCTGAACTTTTAGTGTGCTTTCTATGCTTGTCCAGGGATTTTTCTGACGCATTGTCTCGGTCTGTCTATATTGAGGTTTCAGTTTTGGATGAATACCCAGTGAATGAAAGGTATTCAGATCTGGGACGGAGAGTTGGTGCGTGTGTTTCGTGCTAAATGGAATACTGCCTGAGATGTGTTTGTTTATTTGATCGGAGTTCGTGTCTGGAGTGAACTCAACGCGTTCAACGTCATTGTAGGTTAGCTTGACGCCGCCATCTGAATGTTGAACACCCTGCGATGACAGAAAGTCATACACCAGCTGCTGACATATGTTCACCGTAGGGAGTGACGTTAATTCAGGAACGTCTATCGGTACGATGTTCATCTTATATTCGTTGAAATCAGGACATTCTTTCTTGCCAGAGATGACGGACTGGTCTGACTCAGCAGGTATGGATAAATGATACTTTTTTGAAAGAAGGACAGAACAGGAAGGCTTCTCGTTGAGTAACAGGCAGTCAAACAGGGTATTGATGAATTCATACGGATCTTGTGGCCGGATATCATCGTAGCGCCAGTCGGACGATTCATAGGTTTTACAGGAACTGTCAGCGGCAGCCGCAGCGTCTGCACCAGCGGTTTCTGATAATAATGGAAACATCTGCTTCAGGGCGGGGTAACGAGAGCCTTCTTGTATAGCGAGTTGGTGACAAATCTTTATGAGTTCATCGAGTAATGAACTGCTAAATGTTTTCCACTCGCCATCTGTCATGGCTGTCTCAAAATTATCCGGATGTATTTTGATTAACAGGTCAAGTAGCGCCTTTCTGGGTGGATCTCGCCAATCACGGCCTGATTGAAACAACTCTGCGCTTTGCTGTAAATCAGAAAGCGGAACAGCCCTTAAAGCGCATTGGAGTGACGCATACATAAAGCTCAGTTTTTTACAGGTATCGGGAAACGCTAATCGCCGCACACCCAGAACCTCTTTTACAAATGTCGGACTGATGTGTTTATTTTCTGCTATCTCTTTTATGAATTCTGGTTTGTAATCATCGTACTTCGGTTGGCTATATTTTATTAGTTTGGCTTCTATTTTTTTGCAAGAGCCTGGGGTGGCCATTAGCGTTCTAGAGATTCTCTTTTCATTGAACAGGTAACACTCTAATATATCCAGGGGGCGCTGAGGGGCGTGTGTATGGACATAGACCTCAGCTAACAGGCGCTTGATGTTATCTTCCAGTACAGGCAGGTGATCTTTTTCTATTTTGTGCTTTTTCTTTGCTGATGTTCTCGTGTAGATGCATAACCCTGCCTGCACAGCTAAAGTGATTTTATCTATTTCTTGTGGTTGATCAGTGACAGCATGCGCTGTTTTTTGCGTAGTTTGCAGCTCATCAAGATGGCGATTTATTGCCTCAGGGTTTGAGATCGACAAGATTTTTGAGAATTGTTGCAATAACGGCGTTGTTAGTGGGATTTTTCGTAATACCTCGTTTTCTCTGGCTATTTTCGCTTCAACACCTTCTGATATGCTGACTGCGCCCATAGCGCGGGAAATGCCTCTTTGACTAACATTCTCATCGGTTCCTGGTATGGCTGTTGCCGAACCTGAACCTACGTGACTGGTTTTCATAAATACCTCCTGATGGTAGTAAGTTTGAGACAATGAAATAATTAGACACGGGATTGAATATTATCTTGTGCATGGAAACTGATAATCACTAACAATCTGGTTGAATAGATAATCCCGAAAAATAAGTGCTTAAATACTCAGGGAGAAAATATGACTGATTGATTTTCTTCAGTCTGAAAAACAGTAATACATCAAATGCGTTGATAGTGCGTGTCATTGATAAACGCACCAATGACTTTGTCGTGAAACGCCTGCGAGCGGGAAAAGCCAATCACCATCCTGGCCCGTCTTGTAAAACGTGTATCGGGCTGGATAAATGCATTCGGCTAGAGCGCAGCGTCAGTGGGGAATTTGGCCGTGTCCTGGAAATGAGTGCGTCAAGCGCAGGGGGGATGGTTGCCCGGTGCTGTGGTCAATCAAGGATCAGGAATAATCTACGAATACGCTTGTCGTTTGTGAGTTAGCGGTTATTAATATCGACATTTCCAGGTATGAGTAGTCTGAAACGATCGAGTGGAAGATTCTGGATCGCTTCTGCCTTGATATGCAGCGTATTCCATTTGAAATGTTGTGCAGCAGGCATACTGTTTATGGCCGTAAAGACCCGGTTATCAAAAGAGATATCTGTGAACCACTGTCGGAATGTTGATTGATTTAAGATGTTATTCAATTCCATACAGGCTTTTGAACCTGACAGGGAACGACCTTTTTGAATATTTCTTGTGCATTCGACTCCCACATCGGTAGGAATATGATATGAAGTGAAAATACCTTTTTTATTAAGCGATTCCGTGCAGGCGCTTAAATCTATATTGTTGTTTATCGAAGAGGATGGAAATTCTATCAGAGTATGAATGCCGGAATAGAGGTCCTTTGATAATTCATTGTTAAGCGTTTCGCAGTTTGTTGAGTTGTCAATATTATGAGCGTCTATCCAGAGGTGCATACTTTTATATTTTTTAGCCTTCGCAATCCCTGCCATCTTATCAAGGGATATCCCAACAGACTTGTCCGGTGGCTCGGTGATCATGGCATGATGGTTGTTAATCAGCATATCTAATTCCAGGCAGTTGGTTAATGCCGAACCTCTGATGGCTTTGGCTAGAGAGTTAGAGCGGTGATAACAAATGCCAATATTGTTATCAGTGAATGCTCTTTGCAGAATATTGTGCCTTGTCGCATCATCCGTAAAGTCTTTATGGTTATTGTATGGCTTCATTTGGGTGCGGATTGCGCCATATTCGTTGCCGAGATCCCTGATAACAATGTTTTTATCATTACAGTCAGGGACACCAATCTGGCAGGGCGTGTGAGGTGTGCCATCGGCTAACTGGTTGATTTTAACACCCAGAAATTCAAGCAGTGTATCGGGCAGCTGCGCCAGTGTGGCAAAGGTATTGTTTTCTAAGCGACGCTTTGTTGTCTCTAATAACTCGGGATCTTTGCGGGCGGCAGCATCATTAAAGTAAATCAGGAAAGGGATCTGAGCCATTTCTGAAACAAATCTTGATGAATCGTGTCCTCTACCGGTATAAGGTGATTCTCCATGGTCTGATAGGTAGACAAAGATCATGGGTTCAGTTTGCTTTTTTACGTAATTCAGCGTGGTGACAATGTTGGAATCAATGTAGGAAATGGCGCTGTCATATGATTCGATCATACTTAGCAGGTCAGTATTTATAGATGATCCAACGATACCTTCATAATCAATGTTGGAAAAATAAGTGTCAACGGGTTTGTGAAACTCGAATGGAATAAATCGCCTATAGTCACCATGGCCGGCGTAGGAGTGGAATACATAGAGAGCGTAGCTGTCCTTATCAGGTTGATTCATTTCATTATTGATGACCTGTGCGAGATAATCATGGTCGAAAGTGATATCAACAAGGTAGCTGATACTTCCAAATTGAGAAGTGACAGGATTGGACAAACGACGTGTTGCCTCTTTAAATAGGATGGGAGATCCAAGATTCCATGTGCCAGATTTACTTTGATTACTGAAAAGATAGGTTTTTATATCAATGCTATGAAGAATACTGGGTAGTGGTACCTGCTTTCGCTTATAGATCGGACTGTCATCGATTAAACTCTTCTTATTGGCAGGAATACTGAGTGCCTCAAGAAGAGAGAGGGTTGTATGTGTATGCGTTGACCATACGTTCTGACCAATAAGCAAATTGGGATTTTCTTTCTTGAATGCTTTCAGCAACGGTGTCGTTTCCCTGGGATAGCCATATATCCCCATATTCATTGATGAAGTGCTTTCTCCCAGATAAAGAAAAACGGGTATGCCTTCCGATGTTTTTTCAACATTGATTGCTTTATTGGAATTGTGAAAATTCTCCTGGAGGTTGTCGTAAAACGATAAGCTTTTTAAAAAGGTTGTGGCAGCGCTATTTATTGCTAATGCTGGGAGGAAAACCGTAAACGAAATAATGGTAACTATCTCGCATGCTTTATACGGTTTCGTTAAGTGCTGGCGATTATTGGCTGGTGTCCATAGAATACACCAGAGTAGAGTGTAAATAGAGAATGCAATAATCCATGATGTGATATGTTCCCAGTTGCTCACTGACGATGTGGATATGATTGTGGAGATCCAAAATAAAGCTTCTCTTATTTCAAAGTTCCGTGCTTCAGTAAATGAATCTATACCTAGATAGGGTGTGATCTCTATTATTGGGCCAATAAACATTAAAAATATGAGTGAGAGCGTAAGACAGAGTGTTGTCAGGATTTTTTTGTTGTTTCTATAAAAGATGATTCCAAGGTGGATAAACCCTAATGTTGGTAGCCAGATTTCCCTGGTTATCCAAAGTGGATGGATTTTATTGATAATTAAATCAATCATTTCATGATGGGTTGCGCGATATGTTGTTTTTATTTGTGGGCTAAATGTATTTCGAAAGTATAGTTTGTTTAAATAGTTGTTTATTGGCTTGATTCTGCTTTTGATTGTTATCTGTATCAGGTAATTCTTTACATACTTTTTGGGTGCTTTCTTAGTGAAGTCGTTGTTCTCAGTACTTGTATCCCGATGTTTGGGACTATGGGTTGGCAGAGAACGCTGATAGAAAGCGCTTTATATTCTGATGAAGTGTCAAAATCTGGCGTGTTTATAGACTGTCAGATGCCTGTAGCGTCCTGCAGGGAGAGACAGAAAATGATCATAATGGCGCTTTCCTTAACTCCTTACGGAAGAAAAGCGCCATTAAATCAGATCGCTATCAAGCGTCGATACGCTTGTACTTGACCCGGTGCGGGCCAGCGGCGTCAGGACCCAGGCGGGCGACACGATCCGCTTCGTACTCGGTGTAGTTACCTTCGAAGAAGGTCACCTTTGATTCGCCCTCGTAAGCCAGGATGTGGGTGGCGACCCGGTCCAGGAACCAGCGGTCATGGGAGATCACCATCGCACAGCCGGGGAAGGCCAGCATGGCTTCTTCCAGGGCGCGCAGGGTTTCTACGTCGAGGTCGTTGGAGGGTTCGTCCAGCAGCAGCACGTTGCCGCCTTCCTTCAGTGTGCAGGCCAGCTGCAGACGACCACGCTCACCACCGGACAGTTCACCGACACGCTTCTGCTGATCAGCGCCCTTGAAGTTGAACCGGCCGATATAGGCGCGGGACGGGACTTCATAGCTGCCAATACGCAGGATGTCAGACCCTTCGGACACCAGTTCCCACACGGTTTTCTTATTGTCCATCTCGTCGCGCATCTGCTCGACGAAAGCGATCTTGACGGTATCACCGGTCTCGATGCTGCCGGAATCCGGCTGCTCGCGGCCCATAATCATCTTGAACAGGGTGGACTTACCGGCGCCGTTACCACCGATGATGCCGACAATCGCACCCTTCGGCACGCTGAAACTCAGGTTGTCGATCAACAGGCGATCGCCAAAGCCCTTGGTGACATTGTTGAATTCGATCACCTTGTCGCCCAGGCGCGGACCGGGTGGAATGTAGATTTCGTTGGTTTCGTTACGGCTCTGGAAATCCTGGGACTGCATTTCCTCGAACCGGGCCAGACGGGCCTTGCTCTTGGACTGACGACCCTTGGCGTTGGAGCGCACCCACTCCAGTTCGTGCTCCATGGCCTTGCGGCGGGCGTCCTGCTGCTTCTGTTCCATTTCCAGGCGCTGTTCTTTCTGCTCCAGCCAGGAGGAGTAGTTGCCCTGGTAGGGGATGCCTTCGCCACGGTCCAGTTCCAGGATCCAGCCGGCGGCGTTGTCCAGGAAGTAACGGTCGTGGGTAATGGCGACCACGGTGCCGGGGTATTCGCACAGGAACCGCTCCAGCCAGCCGACCGATTCCGCATCCAGGTGGTTGGTCGGTTCGTCCAGCAGGAGCATGTCCGGGCTGGAGAGCAGCAGGCGGCACAGGGCCACACGGCGACGTTCACCTCCGGAGAGGTTTTTGATGACCGCATCCCACTCGGGCAGGCGCAGGGCGTCGGCGGCTACATCCAGTTTGCGATCCAGGTTGTGTGCGTCGGACGCCTGGATGATGTTTTCCAGGCGGGCCTGTTCGGCAGCCAGCTTGTCGAAATCCGCATCCGGGTCAGCGTAGGCGGCGTAGACTTCCTCCAGCTTCTGCTGGGCTTCCTTCACTTCACCCAGGGCCTCTTCGACCACTTCGCGGACGGTCTTTTCCGGATCCAGCTGGGGTTCCTGGGGCAGGTAGCCCACGTTGATATCGGACTGGGCGCGGGCTTCACCGTCAAACTCGGTGTCGACGCCGGCCATGATGCGCAGCAGGGTGGATTTACCGGCGCCATTGAGTCCCAGTACGCCGATCTTGGCGCCGGGGAAGAAGGACAGGGAGATGTCCTTCAGGATCTGGCGCTTGGGTGGCACGACTTTGCTCACCCGGTTCATGGTGTAAACGTATTGAGCCATTTTCTTAGAGATTTCGCTTCAAATTCATAACGGTTCGATGTTGCGGGGCGTGGAGTGATGCATGCGGTGACGCACGGCCTCCGGTATCCCCGTAAACACCCGCCTGTACTCTGCCAAATGCCCCGGAAGACCCTGATCAATGCAGGGGGTAGCAGGACACGTAAAAAAGTCAGTCGACTTTTATACCGTGCTTTGCAGTGCCGGTACATCAGGAACATGATGACGGATGAAGGAATTATCAATCATCGCGCTGTTACCTGCACTAACATTTTTTCCGGTGGTCACGGGAATGCCGCCATCGGGCATAGGCCTGCCATCATCCTGCCGGTGGACAATGTCGGCTTCCTTCGGACGACCTGTGAAGGGAACCGTGCAGGTTTCGGCAAGCCATGCAGTACAGTCAGTCTGTTCAGGAACTGTCGGTCATTTTTATCGATAAAACGGCAATTATTGTTGTCGGTGTACATGAATGATCCTGCCCATTGTTTTCTGATGAATGTCGTTTAGAGGCGAGAGGCTTTATCATGGTTCAGTGAAACCATTGATATTCAATAGGCATACGCCGAACTTTAATGGCTTATTGGTTTTCGGTAGGGGGCGTGTTCACTTGCTGGTTTGGACGTTGAATCATCACTTTTTTTCATTGATTGTGTATCTTGTTGATGTAGGAGCACATTAAGCAAAGGTTATTACATGTTTCACAGCTAAAGCTAATGTATTTATCCTGTAATTGTGGTGTATTGGAACGAATATGTTTATAGATATTTGCTACCATGTTTTTATAGGTGTCGGGTGTTTTTGTTTCAGGTATGCTGTCCTGTTTGCTATGTTCTGCTTCTTGCATGTGAAGTGGAATTGCTCCACTTCTTATTCTCGACATGATTGCTCTTGATACGCTATCAATGGTGCATGGTTCTTTAACTTCAGTTTTTTGCTTAATTGCTTCAGGTGTTGCAGTTGCGGTGCTTTTACTGGTAGACGGTTGATTTGCTTGTGAGCTGTCTTCAGGCGCCTTTGTATCAGCAGTAGTTTCTGCGCCTGGGGCTTTTTCCTGTGATGATTTGACCTTTTTTGGGTGATAAAACTGAGCATGCATAGCATTATCTGCTTCTGAAGTGACGATATGATCACAGCCTGTTACTGTGCATGCTTTTATTTCCAGTGATAATGACTGCTGGCTTGCAGCGTGCAAATATTGATGTGTTTTGAAAGGTCTGAATCTCGTGAATTTCTTTTCACAACGTGGGCTGCTTTCGTCGCCGGGGAAGTCGCATTTGTAGGGAGTATCAGTGGAATCTGTATGGTTAGTCTCTATATAATGATTTCTAGGCCAGTGGTCTAATAGTCTATTGAAATTCCATGTTGTAAATTGGCATCCTGTTTCATTGCATAAAAAGTGTGAGTCAATATTCTTGTTATCTTTCAGGTGAGATTCATGTACGACTCTCGAATAGTGAAACAAATTGTAAATCAAACGACAGGTTTCGCACCCGTTTTTCATATAGTTTTTACGTTCGGAGTCGTCCATCATCTCGTAAATTACGGGAGTTAAATCGTCATGTTCGATTTTTAATTGATTGACTTCGTCGTGTTCAGGTTCTTTGTTGATGTGAATTGTCACCAGACGTTGAGTAATCAATTTTTGGATGCGCTCCATTGTTAAACAAAATGCGCAAGGAGTATGCCTCTTTTTTACCGTAGTCGCTGTTCTTTGATAGCGGGCTTCTCCACTGGATGCAATGGTTCCTGGTGCTTTATCTGGTATGGCTGTAGTGTCCAAATGCGTGGCTCCCAAAGTTATATGGTACGAGGTCGGGAAAAATACCTGTACTGCTATTGTTCCAGAATTGTCATTTTTCGATCTGTCTGTGCTGAATTGTGATTTTTTTACAGTAAAAGCAAGCTTAAAAAGGTATACAAGTGCATCAAACACGTTCCTCTCCCGGGGCTCCCGAATGCATTAAACCCCGGACAGTGCCTGATTCGTCGTATATTTTGATATATCCTGGTGGAAGCAGTTCCCTGCTGGTTAGCCAATATGACGACATTAGCCATTAGCGTTGACAGTCAGTTCTTTATTCTGAAAATTGAGACGCCAGCACATCAGGACAACGATTATTGACAAAGTAAATACTTGGCCTGATCAGTTTTTTCCGTTGTAAGCGCCCGCGTTATTGAGTCGAACCTGAACATAGCCTGACAGCAAACGACGGAATTATATTATTCGTCACTGCCACACTGACCTTTGGAGCCTAAGTCATTAAACCACTTCAATGGTCATCAGGCGTGGCGGACATGGTATCAGCATTCCTGGTAAACCGCCTCGAAATGACGCAGGCATTGTGGCGGACGCCCATCAGACCCTCGCCGCTTCATGTGGATTATCAACAGGCAAGGTGATAAAACGGCGGTAAGCATAGCATTTGCGACTTCCAGACAGCCAACAACGGGTGACAAACGCTGCCAGTAATTTTACGGCTGAACGGGCGAAGCCCATGCCGACGGCAGTCAGCCGGAAACGACAGGCGGGATTCAAGACCCTGCCTGTCTCTATCTCCACTCTAAATCACTCAGCTTCGCATGTTGTGTCTGAACCTGTTCCAGGGCGCTATTCAAATGCTTGTTAATTAATTTGAATGTATCTTTCATGCGATTTTTGATGAGATGCATTTTTTCCAGGCACTCCTTTAAATCGCGTAATATCTCGCCATAGGTGTCTAACTCAGCCTTTGTTTTAGTTTTATAATTTTCGTCAGCGTATGCTTTGGATAATTTTTCAAAAGCAGGCGTTATGTTTTGGAGCTTCCAGTCGTCTTTATTGACTTCAATAATCACTTGTTCTTCAGGAGTCTTTTTAAATTCAGCTCTATGGATAGAATTCAGGAGCATGAAAAAGCGAGTCGCTGTATCTTTGTCATGCATGAAAACACGTATATGTTCTTCTGCCAGCCTTATTGTATGGTGAATCGTCTTGTCATTGTAATCATCCACCTGTGGATTCATGTGGCTCACTTCAGGCGCATTGATAAGCAGGTTTATAAAGTTAAAGCCTGTTTTTAAATGGTTTATGCTTCCGGAGGCTCTAAGGATTATCTGATTCATATATAACCAAAGGCATTTTTGGTAATTAGCAAGTTTTTCCAAAATAGCAGTTTCTGTTCCTGGTGTTCGTCCAGGTATGCCGAGTAAGTAAATGGCATAATTAGAGTACAGTTTCTGCAAGTGCTCGCAAAGCGCAAACAAGTCCTCGATGTCAAGACTCTCTTTACGGGCCAAAGCTTGTTTAACCATTTTTTCCTGATGCTCGATATCTTCCGCATACTTCTGGTATTGAGTGCAATCCAAAAGATCCACGGTGAGCAGACATTCTAAGTTACGCAGGGCTTCCTGCAATTGAGCAGAGAGTTCATCATCCTTTAATTTCGGGCTTTCACTTTCTTTATCGCCCGTACCCCTTTTTTTCTTTTTTTTCTTTTTTTTCTTTATCGCACCGGTACTCTTTTCATCTTGCTGCTGTGTTGATAATGAGGAAAACTCGGCTGTTAAAGACGTAGTTTCTGTTCTTGACGCTGCTGACGCGGTTGCCGATGCCCCTTGTGCGCTGGCCTGACCCTGTTCGAAAGCGGGGATTTCGGCTTTTTCGGCATAAACCTCTGTTGCCAGCAAAATAGCCTTTAACCTGTCGGGTGAATCTTCTGGTGGAACAAGAAATACGACCTTGTCTGGCAGTAGCAAAGGGGACTCGCTTTTCGTGATGATCCGACTTAACAGGGTGATAACAGATTCATCGGTATTGTTTAAAATCCTGCCCCCAGATGCGCTTAAAACGAACCTGTTCATGGACGAGGTTTTCGTTGAAATTGTGTGCGCCTTATTCAGCACCTTTGTCAAAACCTGCTCAAGATTCATCTCATCATGCACCAGGCAGTGAATTAAGCTTGAGTAAGGTTTCATTTTTTTTATTCCCGTTTGTTCCATAACGCTTTCAGATAATAACTCCTCCGTGCGCGGCTTTGGTTTTACGGTAGGCGTCGTTCTGTGCTGAAGGTGAAAATAGTGATTAACCTGTTTTCCAATCCACTGTTCAATACGCTCATCCTGACAGGCGACCTGATCGCTACCCTCCGATTGTTTTATCAAAATGGCATTAACAAACACGGCCCCGGTCACTTCCTGTCTGACAGGTTTGGTCATGTCTTCTGGAACGGGTGATGAAACTGCAATGCTAACATTTTTAGACCAGGCGCAACGCACTGTGTGAATCCCCCATTGGCTTCGGGGGGATTTTTCGTCCGTTTTTTCTGTCTGCTGTGTGCCTGAAGGTTTCAGACGGGGAACCTGTGAAGCTGCCATGAAATAACCACATTCTCGTTTTACATGAGTGAAGTGTTAAAGCATACGTGAATCATTGTTTGTTAAGGATGCTCAGGCTGTAGAGTAGTGGTAACAAAATACGCTTTTTTTATTCAGGCAAAAAACGAGGGTTTTTATTTTTCGTAATGGTTATTGCTTAATTTACAGATGGACAACGATTTTATTGTGCATTTTATATACATCGGGTCAGATCATTGAAAATGACCTTGAGGGGGAGAGGGCGTGTTTAATCATCAAGACCCGGTTCTTTATCCGTTCAAACGCCAGAAGTGTCTCCCCCGATTCCAGTCCGGGCTTTTCATCAATCGCCCGGGGGATGCCCTCCCGCTTTTGGGGCGGTTAAACCGGGCATCGTAACCGGGTAAACGTGGCACTGACTTTGGCGGCCAGTGCCTGGTCAACCCTGATCCGGGTCAGTTCAGCGAACAGGTTTTCGGGCATAGCGTCTCAGCATTAGAGGTTGAAATAGAGGTTGACCAGGAACACGGTGATGATGGTTGTTATCAGGCCGCCAAAGGTGATCAGGTACTGACGACTCATACCGGCCATTTCTGTCCGTAATTCGGCAAAGCCCTGATGCATGTTCTTGTTCAGCTCGTGATAGCGGCTGTCTATCTTCTGATCCAACGCGTGGTAGCGGCTATCGATTTTTTGGTTCAGTTCGTTATAGGCGCTATCGATTTTCTGGTTCAGATCATGAGAGACGCCATCAATCTTCTGGTTCAGATCATGAGAGACGCCATCAATCTTCTGGTTCAGTTCATGGTAGGCGTTATCGGTTTTCTGGTTGATTTCATGGTAGCGGGCATCCGACCGCAGCTGAATCTGCATGATGGCTTCCTGCATAACCAGAATGTCCTTTTTACTGGCGTTATATTCCGGATCCAGCGAGGCGCTGACTTTGGCGGCCAGTGCCTGGTCAACCCCGATCCGGGTCAGTTCAGCAAACAGGTTTTCGGGCATAACGTCTCCCGGACAGCGAATGGATAACACACCCTGCCACCGCGGTCAGGGCTGAACAGGGCGAAACCCCTGCCACCGACCGCCAGCCGGACAGGGGCGGCTGGCTTCAAGACCCGGCACGGCGTTCCCTGATGGTGAGGAAGGGCAACGTGCAGAAAAGATAGTACGCCCGTAATGAACCCGCCAATCCGATGGGGAGCCCTTTTTTGACCGTGTCGAGGCGGGGTTTGATGGTTTTTTTTGCCGGGAGACATCGTGTCCAGGTTTCTGGTGGCGCGTCTTCATTGATTAACGTAGGACGGTTCGCTTGCGAGGCTACGTGTTAGCGGTAGGCAATGGCGGTGGCGGCTTCCTTCGGAAACCGCCCTGCGAATGAAACCGTACAAATTGCGCATGCAATGCAGATCACGAGTGATTTAAGGGGGGGCACCGCTTTTCCGCTACGCGGTCCCGGCGGATGGCGAGAGCGGACTGGCGAAAGACGCCCGGGTCATGATTGACCAAATCACCATGATCAAACGCGCAAGGGCCGACAAAATGACCATTGTAACGTACGGCAGCTGATTGTCGCTCCGATGACACAACCCACTGTCGTCTGCAGCGGCAGCCGCCCATCAAGCTGCTATCCTGACCTGCGCCCAACGTAAATAAGAGGTAGCGGCATGGAACTGGTGGAACGAGTGGAGCATCTCGAAAACGAGTATGACGATCTTCGGAGGGTTGTACATTTGACGCATGATACATTCACATTGTATCTCGCTGAGCATGCCGATTTCCGGCAGAAGGTGGTTGCCAAATTCGCTGAGATCGATAGGCGGTTTGACAGGGTAGAGCAGCGTCTTGACAGGGTAGAGCAGCGTCTTGACAGGGTAGAGCAGCGTCTTGACGGCATGGATCAGCGTCTTGACGGCATAGAACAGCGGCTTGACCGCATGGAACAGCGGTTTGACACAATGGATAGACGCTTTGACCAACTGGAACTGTTGATTCGCCAACGCTTGCCGCAGGCTTAACTGCGGCTCGTTGGCGCCATTATCACCGTCGTCTTGAATGGTGATGACGGCAAGCCCCGTCCGGCGCTTGTGATTCAGTCGGATGGCTTTGACGAACACCCTTCCATCACGATTCTCCCCATCACGAGTGATTTAAGGGATACACCGCTTTTCCGCTACCCGGTCCCGGCGGATGATGAGAGCGGACTGGCGAAAGACTCTCAGGTCATGATTGACAAAATCACCACGATCAAAAGAGAAAGGTCCGGCAAAATCATCGGCCATTGTGACGCACGGCAGCTGACGGAAATCACACGGCTTCTGGCGCTCTGGCTGGGTATGGGCTGAAGGAAACGTCCTGCACAGGGAGAAATGGCGGCGGAATAGTGATCGTGTCGATCATGGCGGAGAGGAAAGGCTGCGAAAGGAAAGCGGGATGGGGGAAATAAGAACGGGTCTTGAGATTGGCTGGGTGGCTCAATACAAGCACCGATAAGGGATGCTTGCGATAAAGACGCTTTCGGCCGAATGGATGACCTGAACCGCTGTTTGGCTTTGCCATTGGGGATTTCGGGTGTCTACAGGTTGCAGGAGGTAACGTAACAGTACGTTGGTATCGACTGCAATCATTCCTGCCTCCGGAATTTGTTGGCGGCTTTTTCCTTGATGGCGGCTTTTAAGTGTTCAGGTTCCAAATCAACAGCAGCGTCGGCAGGGCAATGTAAGGTTCCTGCCAGCGGCTGTTCAGACATCTTTACCAGGTATGCCACGCCATCACGTTCAAACACCTGGACAGTATCACCCGGTTCCAGTCCGAGCTTGTCACAAATGGCTTGTGGAATGGTCACCTGCCTTTTGGCGGTTAACTTGGGCATGGACTTTTCCTTTTCGTATTTCATTTTTAAATGGGTAATACAAACTAGCAACCGGTTATCAGGTTGCCAAATAACAATGATGTCTTTTTTGCTTGCGTTATATTTCGTGCCCAGTGCAGCGAGGCGCTGACTTTGGCGGCCAGTGCCTGGCAACCCCGATCCGGGTCAGTTCAGCAAACAGGTTGCCGCATGCAATGCAGATCACGAGTGATTTAAGGGATGCACTGCTTTTCCGCTAACCGGTCTGAGCGGATGATGAGAGCGGACTGGCGAAAGACTCCCAAGTCATGATTGACAAAATCACCACGATCAAAAGAGAAAGGGCCGGCAAAATCATCGGCCATTGTGACGCACGGCAGCTGACGGAAATCACACGGCTTCTGGCGCTCTGGCTGGGTATGGGCTGAAGGAAACGCCCTGCATCGGGGGAAATGGCGGCGGGCTAGTGAGCGTGTCGATCATGGCGGCGAGGAAAGGCTGTGAAAGGGAAACGGGATGGGGGAAATAAGAGCGGGTCTTGAGATTGGCTTGGTGGCTCAATTCAAGACCCGATCAGGGATGCTTGCGATGGGTGGAGTTAGGTCTTATTCAAGATTCAAGACCTGACCCTTTCACATGACCCTTTCACAATATGCATCTTTATAAACCTGCTACGAAATCGGTATAAGAATCTGTTCCGGCTATAGTCGTACCAGTTGTCCCAACAACAGACCAATCCTGTCCATTAGTAGTTTCAATTGCAGCAGTTTCTGCTCCCAAGGGACCACCTGGTGTGATTGTGATGGTTGGCTTATTAGATGTTACAGCATATCCAATCTTACCATGACTGGCAGAAACTCCGGCTGTGGCAGCATCACATGAAGCTACAGCATTGTTTTGTACACATACCGCTACTGCAGTTTGGTATGAGCGAACTTCAGCTAATGCTGCTGCAACTTGAGCGTTCCTTGTATAATTCTGATACTGCGGAATCGCCACAGCCGCCAAAATCCCAATGATCGCCACAACGATCATCAATTCAATCAGAGTAAAACCACCTTGTTTTTTCATTGTTAACACCTTTTTTTCTGTCTAGTGGATTATTCGGTTGTCTCGATTTCTGTTTAGCAACGCCTGTGCCAGATTTATGACGCTTTCCGGAAATGTCGACAAACGGTAAAGATCACGGTGTTTTCGGCTTTCTCGCAGGGACAACCCGCCGCCAACAAACCTGTTACCCCGTCCGTAACAGGTGACCCTCTGCGTCACCCCGTTCTGACACAGCCGGACAGGTTTCAACACAGCGCCACCTGCAACCGGTTCAGAAACGGGGTTTGTGCCCCGGGTGGCGATGGCCGGAATGGCCGTCAGGGTGCGGACGTCCTCCCGGACGGCTGCCGGGGCGCTGTCTGCCCATGCCCTGTTTCCTGAAACTGTCGTCCGGCGTGCCGCGGAAGCAGCGGGGAACGTAAGGGTAGTCCGTGGTGACGACATAATAGTAAGTGCCGTCGGGATACTCCGGCGTCACGCCGGTGCGGCCATTGCATGCATCCAGGTCGCCGTGGCCCGCGCGGTAGTCGTAGTCGCGGTCATAGGTGCCGTCGTAACGGCCGGACGGTTCGTCGCTTTTCCGGTTACCGCTTTTCAGCACGTAGCTTGAGGTGAGTTCGCGGATGCCGCCGCGGGGATTGTCGCGGTCACGGTAGCCGTAACGGGCATAGATGGGAAAGCCGTCAGCGGCATAGCCGATCAGCGGGGAGTGCTGGCTGGCAGACGATCCGTCCAGCAAGCCGTGGGGCAGGCCGTGGTAATGGTAGGCGCCGGTCGGTTGTACGTGGGCGTTGTGAGGGTCCATCCCCAGTTTGCCCGGCACGTTCAGGGCTTCCATCCGCCAGCCGCTTGAGCGGTCATTGTTCCAGTATTCCGCGGAACCCGGGTCAAACGGCACGCCATTGATGGCGACACCGAAGGTATGGCGGCCGGTGGGTTGAACCCGTCCGGTGAGTTTGGGGCGAAGGGGGACGCGAAACCGGTAAGACTGCGCGCTGACCCGGTGCGGATTGCCCCGGTTGGGAAACGGGCCGTGGGCGTGGTCGGGCAGGCCGTTCGCCGTGATGAAGCGATGCTGTGAGTCGGTCGTGATCGTCACCTGGTTTGCCGAAGCAAAGGCAACACCGGCGTAAAGGCTGGCAACGGCTATCAACGCCGGTTTGGTGAGCGCAGCGCGGCTGGCTGACGGATGATGCTGCAAACGGACGGTCATAATGCCTGAGTATCCCTGACTTTTGTTGTTATGGGTTGGGCAATGGACGACATGCTTCTCTATGAAAGTGCGTGCTTTTTACGCCGGTTGCAAGGCATGGCGCGAGACTGTTTCAGGCGCAGGGCGGTGCTCAGCCGGAGGGGAAGAGGGAATGGCTGCCAGGGAAAACCGTTTTTTCATGGTTTCGTGAGCATTTCCCGATGAATGATTGGCTTCTTTATCGGTCTATATGAAAAACCGTTAAATCAACGATGAGACCGTTATACCGGCCAGGCGCCTGCCGCATCCGTCTTGAACCGTGCTCATGGGGATAACCGGTTATTTTCATGTGCCAGCGCGGTTGGGTTGCGTTAGAATCCCGCCTGCTTCCACCTTACATCGACACAGGGGAGATTGATGTTTACCACGGACATGACCATTGCGGAGTTCGATCCCGAACTGAAGGCGGCGATCGACGCTGAAGCACAGCGTCAGGAAGAGCATATCGAGCTGATCGCCTCTGAAAACTACACCAGTCCCCGGGTGCTGGAGGCCCAGGGTTCGGTACTGACGAACAAGTACGCCGAAGGCTATCCCGGCAAGCGCTACTACGGCGGTTGCGAGCACGTGGATGTGGTGGAACAGCTGGCGATTGACCGCGCCAAAGCCCTGTTTGACGCAACCTACGCCAACGTCCAGCCCCACTCCGGCTCGCAGGCCAACGCGGCGGTCTTCATGGCGCTGGTGAAACCCGGCGATAAGGTGCTGGGCATGAGCCTGGCCCACGGCGGTCACCTGACCCATGGCGCCAGTGTCAGTTTCTCCGGCCGTATTTACGATGCCGTGCAGTATGGCCTGAACCCCGACACCGGCGAGATTGATTACGACGAGGTCGAGCGGCTGGCCCTTGAGCACAAGCCGAAGATGATCATCGGTGGTTTCTCCGCCTACTCCAAGGTGGTCGACTGGCAGCGTTTCCGTGATATCGCGGACAAGGTCGGCGCTTACCTGCTGGTGGATATGGCGCATATCGCCGGTCTGGTGGCTGCGGGTGTGTATCCGTCCCCGGTGCCGTTTGCGGACGTGGTCACCACCACGACTCACAAAACCCTGGGCGGCCCGCGCGGTGGCCTGATCCTTTCCGCCCGTGCCGATGAAGACCTGCAGAAAAAACTGAATTTCTCGGTCTTCCCGGAATCCCAGGGCGGCCCCCTGTGCCACGTGATCGCGGCCAAGGCGGTCTGCTTCAAGGAAGCCATGAGTGATGCGTTCAAAACGTATCAGGCGCAGGTGGTCAAGAACGCCCAGGCCATGACCCGGGTGATGATGGACCGTGGCATCAAGATCGTGTCTGATGGCACCGAAGACCACCTGTTCCTGGTGGACCTGATCGGCAAGGACTATACCGGCAAAGAGGCAGAAGCCGCACTGGGCAGCGCCTTCATTACCGTGAACAAGAACGCGGTGCCGAATGATCCCCGTTCACCGTTCGTCACCAGTGGCTTGCGTCTCGGTACGCCGGCGATTACCCGCCGTGGATTCACCGGGCAGGATGCTGCGGAACTGGCTGGCTGGATTTGTGATGTCCTCGAAAACATCAACGATGAGCAGGTCATCGCCTCCGTGAAAGAAAAGGTACAGGCCATCTGTGCGCGTCTGCCGGTATACCAGGGTTAATTAATCACCGTTACCAAAAGGCCTGCGGCATTAAATGGCGCAGGCTTTTTTTGTGGGGCTGAAAATGCGGTGAATATGACCAGCATTCAGAGCGTCGATTCGAAAGCCAGGGAATGAGGCCTGAAGCCGCCACTGTCACTGTCCGTATCGTTGGTTTCGATGTTGTTCAGGAGAAACGCATTGATCATGAAATCATAATCCGCTTCGGACAGTTCGCTATGCCCGTAACACCAGGAGTGCCCTCCACCCGCCTTCTGCAGGCAGATTCTGTCGGTATCAAGCCGTGCAGCCAGTATGACGGACTGGTTGTAAGGGATGATGTTGTCGCCGGTTGCATGAATCAGCAGGGCGCGGGTGTCCGGCCTTTCCAGGAAGCGCTCCAGGTATTGGCAGGTATTGATGTCGTATTGAACCAGGCACGCCGGGAGACAGCGGCAATACGTCCGGCTTAATGCTTTCAGGCTGACGTAGGGGGCATGCAGGACGACTTTCGTGACCCTCTCTTTTGACGCGGCGAGATAAGCCGCGATCCCCGTGCCTATGGATGAACCCAGCACATAAACGGGGAGGCATGGGTCAACGGTGGCGCAGATGGCGTCGAAAAAGGCGTCGGCGACCCTGAAGACATCCTGCTCACTGTAGATGGCGCCTGCAGAACCCCCGTAGCCCGGGTACTCGCAGAACAGGCAGTCCAGGCCGGCGTTCATGAATCGCTCGGCATTGTTGTTTGCATCGCCGACAGCCGTGTCTTCATTACCATGCAAAAACAGCAGCAGTCCTGCAGGATTGTCTGCTTTGAAATACCAGCCTGTCAGCGGATACAGGTTGCCAGGGCGGACCGTGACTTCCTCCGGGTTCCGTTGTCTGACACTTTCCTCAAGTTCGCAGTAGTGGCGGAGTGACTGCCTTTCGGGCCTGACGCTATGGAAACGACGCTGTCCCGGGAAAAACAGGTAGTCCTGGATACCTTTGAAAAAGCACACGGGCAGCGTCACGGGGAAAGCCGCGACGCAAACCGCGGTGGTGGGAACGACGGCGATAACCTGCCACCATGACAGGGGTTTATCCCCGGCTCCCAGGCATTTCCGCAACATCTGCCACCCTGTGACGGGTAGTTGCCTGAGGGTTGTTTTCGCTATCCGGCCGTAGGGAAGCCTGACTTCAGGTGCCAAGGTATCCCCTTCATAGTTCGAGTGGCTGCTTGCGTCTGAACTGCCGTTGTTTGAAGGGACGTTTGGGCTGCCCTGAATCATGCCTGGCATCGCTTCCTTGAATGAGCACATTTCAATGGATGACCTTTCGGTGAAATAGTTCCGGATGGGTTTTTGTGCTGATCCTTTTGTCAGGACTTGTGTCATCCCTTGGCAAGCCGTTAGTATCACAATCACTCCCCTGTAAATGGCCAACAGACCAGCACTATGCATTGCCCCTTTTGCAACGCCGATGACACCAAGGTGATTGATTCCCGACTGGTTGCCGAAGGCACCCAGGTGCGCAGGCGCCGCGAGTGCCTGACCTGCTCCGAACGCTTCACCACCTATGAAAGTGCGGAACTGGTTATGCCCCGCATCGTCAAGCAGGACGGTTCCCGGGAACCGTTTGATGAAGAGAAACTCCGGGCCGGGCTGCTGCGGGCGCTGGAGAAACGGCCGGTCAGCACAGAGCGCATCGAAGAAGCCATCAGCCGGATTGAGCATCGTCTGCGGGCTACCGGTGAGCGGGAAATCAATTCACGCATGGTCGGGGAAGAAGTCATGTCCGCCCTGCAGGAGCTGGATGAAGTCGCCTATATCCGGTTTGCGTCGGTGTATCGCCGGTTCCAGGACCTGACCGAGTTCCGGGAAGAAATCGAGCGGCTGGAAAAAGAACCCGGCACACACCACCGCGCGGTGAAAGAAGAGCACTGAGGTATGGTGCGTCCCACCGTCAACGGCTGACAACACCGGCACGGGTTGAATGAAACCGGGTGAATCGCCGGTTAGCAGAACAATCATCCGGTTGTCCGGCAGGTGGGGCAGCATGCTTTCGAACAGGGCGAGTTGGGCAAAGGAGGGAACGTGCAGTATCAGAATGTCGGAGAAGGCGACTGCTTGCTGAATATCATCCGTCACAGTGTGGATTTCACAAAAACCGGCAAAGCTGAATTAACGCCGTTGAGGGTTTGGTCAATCAGGAGATGAGGCATTGATTTGGCGCTGATTCAAATTCATCCGGGACAAAATCATCAAAGTTATCAGTGAGTAACATTTTTTCCAGCCTGTCAGGCAGTTGGCGGTGACCATAATTTGGATGAAGCGACATCAATGTGATTCTTTGATCGCGCGTATTGTCGGATCTTACTTTTTCACAGGCCCTGTAAATGTCCAGACCGTGCTGATGCGGGATGACCTTGTCACCTTGTGAATGGATGATAAGCAGTTCTGCCGTGTCTTCTTTCTCAATATAATCACAAAGATGGGCCTGACTATTAAAGTCGTAGCAACGAAACAGGGCGGCAATACAGCGGGTTGCATGGTAGCCAGTGATATTGGTAATGCTTGTGTAAGGTGCATGAAGAATGACGCGTTTAACATCAAAATGATATTGACCCGCCAGGTAGGAAGCTGCACCGGTCCCAATGGAGGAACCCATGACAACGATTTTTAAATGGGGGTAACGCACTTTCGCCATGCGATAAGCGGCTTCTGCGGCGGCAAGGAAATCTTTTTCTGAATAAATGCTGCCATCTGAATTTCCATAGCCAGGATAATCTGGAAACAAACAGTGATATCTGCCAAATGTATCTGGATCATACGTGAATCCCATGTGAACGCTTGCGGGTGTGTCGTTAGGCTGGAAAAAGATGCAGACGCCTTCAGGTTCTGGTTCCCTTGCTTTAATGAGATAAGCACTGATGTTTTTCCCGTTGAACGTGTATGATACCTGACTTGTTTCTGACATGATTCGTAGCTTGTTTTGAGCCTCTTTCAGATTTTTTTCCAACCTTTGTAATATTAATTTTTCATGTGATATTAACCTTTCAGCCTCCTGGGTAGCCTGTGGTTCATCGACGGGTGATGCCGCCACGGGAGTTTCATCAAATATATTATTTCCTGCAATGGATAGCGGATCTGGCTCCAGGTTTTCAATTTTTTCGTGCTGCTCATTTATTTTTATTTGCAAATAGGCGATGGTATTTTTTAAATGCTCTTTCACTGATTCTGTTATTTTTTCTTTTCCTGTTAAGCGGTCCTGTAAAGGGAATAGAAAGCAGTCCTGAACGATTTTCATAATGATAAAGAGTAATGTGAAGGGTAATAGTAACAGTGAAAGTGTGAATGTTATTATGATTTTCATGGTTCTCACGATTTTATTTGGAGAATAGGTGCTTTCCAAAAATAAATGTTTTGTTGTGTTGCAAAAAATCTTTATCGAACGGCAGAGCCAGGTGCAGCAACCATCTCCCTTTGGTCTTTTAATCCCGTCATTCAAATAGGTGTTTTGAATGTTTGCCAGATTTTGAGAGGGTGAGGTAAGATTGCCGGATTCCATAGTGCTGTGTTTCAGGTGTTCAAAGGTTAAGCCGTAATATTGAGGTTTTTGTTGGATGCTGTTTTGCTCTTTTGAGTGGTTATAATCGGATTTGTTCCCTATGCCCCTATTGTTGTCAGGTGTTATGACATGGTTGTCTTCAGGGTTGGGGGGCGCCGACACCCGCTTTAAAATAAAATTCCCGGTTGATGTCTGTTTGAATCTGGTAATCAATTATTCAGCAGCAGGAGACTGAGATTGTGCAGGGGCAACTTCTGTGATTTCTTCAGTCAACAATTTTTCTGTGAGCCAGTCAGGCATTTCGCAATGCCTGACATCTTTAGCAAGGGAATAGAGTTTTATCTTTTGTTGATGTGGATTGTCTGTTTTTGCTTTTTTACACGCTGAATAAATATCACGGCTATG